>CAVIUM010000003.1:0-55845 GCA_963645865.1 Lachnospiraceae bacterium | reverse complement strand
TACGTCACCTTGAGCGTGAACGAGACCCCTCCCTCGATGGTCAGCGCGGTCGTATCCCCGCTCTTCTTGGTCAGCGTCAGCGTGTCATTCTCGTATGTCGCTTCGACATACGCATCAGGCACATTCGGAACTGCATTGGTGATGCCTTTCATACCTCGGACATGAACGGCGAGGAATTTAAAAGATACCGTCGCAGGGACCGAGGGTAGATATGTTCGACGAATCTTTTCGAGGAGGGAAGACGGGTCTGTGCGACCCTGTTTTCACATCACGGCGACTACGTCGACCGTGATGCTGGTGTTGATCGTGGACCAGATGTACACACAGCCCGACCCGGACTCGGCGTACGGGCAGTAGTTGCCGGACGCCGCCTGGGCCGCCGTGAGCGTCACTATCGGCACATGGTCCGCCGTGCACCCGGACAGGGCTATCGTGCCCTTGTAGGAGTAGCCGGAGACCGAGTCGTCGGACGTCCAGGTCACGGAGACGCCGGAGGCCCTGACGACCGACGGGACGCTCAGGTCCTCCTTCAGGTGGGCGGGCGTCCGATACTTTATCTCGTCGCCGTCCAGCACGAGCACGTTGCCCGAGGTGGATTTCTCGGCCACGTCGTCGAGCTCGACCTTCCCGTAGAATTTCATCGCCATATCAGATCACTGCCTCCCCATGCCATCGTACCTTTATAATGGCTCATAAGGGAGAGGGGCCGAAGCCCCTCGGGGTTTTCAGCTGGACAGCCCGACCATGTTGACCGTGACGCTGAGCGCCTCGCTGGCGGTTCCCAGGGTGACGATCCCGCCGGAGATGGTAGTGTCGACGAAGATCACCTTGCCACCGTACAGGACCTGGGCGAGGTAGACGGTTCCCAGACCGGAGGTGACCTCGACCGCACCGGAGGTGGACAGCGTGGCGGTCTTGGAGACGAGCTTGACGGGGATGCGGGCCACATCGAACGTCTCAGAGGTGATCTTGGATGCAGGGAGGCTGGGGATATCGCTGACAGCCAGGTCGGCGCCTCCGGTGACCAGTCCCTTGGAGTCGTAGGTGACCTTGCACTTGGTGGCTCCGGTGATGGCGGTGTTGGCGACGACCGCCTTATCGGCGGTAGCCTTGGCCGCATCGGCGGTGCTCTGTGCGGTGGTGATGAGCGCGGCGTATCCTTCGTAGGTCGAGACCTTGCCGGAGGTGATGCCGGAGTTGACGGCATCCTTCTGTGCATCGGTCAGGTTGTCCTGCTTCTTGCCGACCTCGGTGTTCACATACGAGGTGGTCGCGTAGGAGGACAGGTCGACGGTACCTCCGAGGGGGTCCCATGCGGAGCCGTTCCATGCGACGTTGGTCCCTGCAGGGTATTTCTTGGAGTCGTAGGTGAACTCCTCATTGACGTTGTAGACATCTCCTGCAGTCTGCCCAGAAGTGGGCAGCCCGGAAAGCTTGTCGACGGAACCCTTATAGATGTACGCATTGGCGAGGTTGTCCTTCAGCGCATACTGAGACAGGTCGATGGTGACGCTCTTATCAGTGCCGATGGACAACTCGGAAGCAGTGGTCTGCCCGGAGCCCTGGAACTTGACCTTCTCCAGCACATTGACCTGCGCGCCCTCGGCGATGGCTCCGAGCTTGGTCTTCTCGTCAGTGGTGTAGTCGTTGGTGGACAGCCCCTTGCCGTCGACCTTGTCGACCTTGCCGGACTCCAGGGTGGTGATCTTGCCCTCGGCGGTCGACATCCTGGTGGTCAGCCCAGTGATGTCGTTCACGTTCTTGGCGACCCTGGCGTAGACGGAACCCGTCGCAGATGCGGAATCCATAGAGCCTCCGACTTTCTCTTCGAGGCTGTCGATATCGCTCTCAGCGGTATCCATTCTGCCCTCGAGGGTGGTGATGCCGCTCGTGTTGGTGGTAGCCTTGTTCTCGACAGCGATGACACGGGTCGTGAGGTTCGTGATGTCGGTGGCGTTGGATTCGATGGACGTCGCATTGTCATTGACCTTCTTGACCAGTCCCTTGGTGCTGTCCCCGACGGTACCCTCCAGAGTCGTGACCCTGGCAGTGAGGGTGTTGCCGGACTCGTCGGTACCGACCGCCTCCTCCAGCTTCTCGATCTTGGTGGTGTGTCCGCTGACAGTGCCGCTCAGATCGGACACGACATCGGCGTCGGCCATCTCGACCCACTTGGTGCCGTTGCCGACATAGAACTTGCCGCCATTGCTGACGATCCTTCCGGCGGTCGCGGTCGCGGTCGAAGGCAACTCGGTGACGACGTCGACGACGACGTTCTTCAGCTGGTTGCCTTTCAGGTCTACATTCGCATAGAACTCTTGTGTTCCCATTTTCTTTCCTCCATAGGATATTTTGCTTTCGCGTGGGAAACATGTGCTGTGAGGTTTTTAAGGGGTTTGGATAAGAGGTTTGTCGGCGGCGCTCAGAGGACGAGCAGTTCGCCGCTTATCCTCGCGTTGAGGTATATCTTGACGGTGTTGTCCGTCGGGCAGTGGATGTCCGCCAACGCCAGCCCGTCCTCGCCCGCGTAGACCTGGGCGCAGACCATGCGGTTCTTGTTGTGCTGGTACGTCAGCGTGTACACCTTCGTGCCGTCCCCTGCCGTCTCCTCTTTCAGCTCGGATGCGGTGAACGCCTTGACCGCGGACGCCTTGTACAGCGCCACGTACCCGGTCCAGTGGGACACGTCGGTGGCGCAGACCGTTATCTTCCCGTCATGCTGGATGATGTCGAGCCTGCTCTGCCCCTCGCCGTCCTTGAAGCACTGCACGAGGTATCTGTCGCTCCCCTCGTTCTCCACCAGGGTGACGGGCGTTCCCGCCAGGTCCTGCTGGAGGTACACGTGGGACTCGTCGGTGGACGCGGCCACGACCTTCCCGCTGTGCGCCTCGGTGAACGAGATGGTCACGGGGTCGAATGCGGACAGCGAGCTCTGGACTATGTCGCCCATCAGGTCGTTGCCGTTCTCGTCGTAGGCCTTGATGTACAGCGGGAGGTTCGTGTCGTTCTCCACGGTCCACCTGACGGCGGGCTCGTTGATGTTGACGATCCTCGGGTACTCGGTCGCCGCCCCCTCGCGGTACGTCTTCGCCTTGATGATGTTCACGGCGATGGCGTTCACCCCGGGCGGGCTGGTCAGCTTGACGCGGATGGTGTTAAGGGTGGGAGCGGAGACGACGGCATTGGTCACGAAGGAGTACGAGCCGTCGGCACGCATGAAGGAGAACACCAGGTTCCTGGAGCCGAGCTTGTGCTCTATCGTGTACTCCGTGTCGACCTCGTTGCCGAACACGCCGATATACGTCGCGGCGGTCAGGCCGATCTCCTTGGAGACCGCTCCGGACCTCACGACGTTCCAGCAGTCCTCGTCCGTCGGGTGGTGGTCGTTGTTGTCGACCTTGGACACATACAGGTTCCAGTCGTAGACGACGACGTCGCCGGACTGGTAGAGGTAGTTCACGCCGTCGCTGGTCTGACCCTTCCATACGCTGACGCCCTCGCCGATGTTCGCCTTGCCGTCCAGCGCACGCTTGATGACCTTGTTCTGCACGGGGTTGACGCTCAGCGCGTTGAGCTCGGTGTCCACCTCGATGGTGGGCTGGGTGGCGCTGATGGTCTGGGTGCCGTCGGTGTTCGAGGTTATCTTTATCTTGTCGCCCGCGACGATGACGGGGTTCTTCTTCGCCAGCGCCTTGGTCACCGCCTGATTCTGGATGGGGCGCGTCGACGCCTGCGAGAGCTCGGAGTCGGCCTCGAACACCAGCTGGGACGGGTCGACGTTTATCTTGCCGTCCCTGAAGACGATGTGGTCCCCGGCGGTCATGACATCCATCTTGCCCAGCAGGAGCTTGTCGACCTCGCTCTTGTCGTACCTGGCGTCCAATGCCTTGTTCGTGTCCTGCGTGACCTTCGACTCGCGGAGGTCCAGGGCCTGGATGCTCGCCACCGCCTCGTCGATGCGGGTGTTGACGGCGGTGTTGCGGCTCGTGCACTCCTCGGATATCTGCGTCGCGTAGTCGCGCACGGCGTCGATATAAGTCCTCTGGGCGGTGCTGACGGGCTTGTCGGCGTCGGAGGTGTTGTCCGCATTCCCCAACCCCACCTGGGCCTTGGTGACCTTGTGCGGGTTGGCGATGTCGACCAGGTGCGAATCTATGCGTCCGTCCAGGCGGTCGATGTTGGCCTTGAGCTTCTCCTTGAATTCGGGGGCCAGGCCGATGGTGTAGACCGTGTTCTCTCCCGCCACGCCACCCGTACCGGGGGAGACGGACAGCTCGCCCTCCACGGGCTCGTATATGTCGGCGAGGTCGTTGACGGGGATGAAGAAGTCCCTCTCCGGGTCGTCGAACCTGAACCAGATCTTCTTGGTCACGGGGTCGTAGTCCACGCTGTCCACGAGGTCCTCCAGAGGCAGGTCGATGGTGGACAGGGCGGTGCCGTTGACGTCCTTGAGGATGACGAGATGGCGCTTGACGTCCTCGCCCTCCTCGCGGTAGGCGACATACTCCAGGGACTGCGCGACGTTGGCCCCCTTGAAGCCGACGCTCGAGTCGAAGACGATGGCCTGCCCCTTGCCCACGGATGCGGCGAGCTGGACCAGCTTGTTGGCCGCGTTGCCCACGGGGAGATAGTAGGAGCCGATCTGCCCGTCGGTGTCCAGGGTCGGGACGTTGAAGTACAGAGTCTGCAGCTGCCCGGACAGGGTGTGGAACATGAGGTCCAGGCCCCTGGGCAGGCCGTTCTCCATGCGCCCCATCAGGTCGACGGGGAGGATGAGCGCGTTGTCGCGCATGAACTCCTGATTGCCGATGATGGACGGGCTGGTGGAGGGTGCGTAAGGGAGCACCGGGTCGCATCCGCACCTGGGGCCCTTCGGCCTGATGGAGGGCTTGATGGCGATGGAATCGGTGGCTGTGAGCAGATACTCGGTCCTCAGGAGGTTGTCGGAGGTGCCGTTGAAGATGTCGGCCACCTCGGTCTTGACGAACCACAGGCAATACTCCAGGCGGTTGCTGGCCAGCCTGGAGGTGAGCTCCCAGGGTATCTGGAACTGGTACCCGTCGAACATCGGCGCCGTGTCGGTGCTGTAGACGAACGGATTGCCGTCCTCATCGTACACGGCGGCCACCAGGAACGGCCTGTAGCCGTTCTCGGTCGGGTCCCAATCCTCCCCGCGTTTCTGCAGGGTGAACTTGATCGTGGTGGACTGGTTGTCGAAGGCGTTGCCCGCATAGCCGCGGCGGTCCGTGGTTATGGTCCTGGTCTCGACGTCCACAAGACGGAAGATTTCGGTCATGCATCACCATGGTCTGCGAGGTTTATAAAGTGAATTTCGCTCAATTCTTCGAGTGGAGCTCCGATGCCCTCTCCCTGCGGTAGCACCCGCAGCTGTTCGTGTATCCGAAGACGAGATGGAACGTCTGCACGTCCGATTCGGCGCCGCAGTCGCACCGACAGCGCCAGCAGACCTTCTGCCCTCTATTCGGGGCACGCTCGATGACGGTCAGACGGCCGTAGCGCTGCCCGGTCAGGTCCACGGTGAGGGGTCGGGACATGTCATTCCTTCCTGAACTGCATCTCGGAGGTCTCGTTGAAATTCACATTGACCTTCTTGTTGATCAGCCCGTACTCCAGGATTATCCTGTCCCTGAAATTCTTACGGGAGAGCACGTTCTGACGCCCCGCATCGGCGAGGAAATCCTTGAATTCGGCATACTCCCTCGAGACCGACCTGCCGTCGAAGTAGTCCCTCACCGCATCCCTGTCCTTGTAGCCCTCCGATACGCGGTTGTCGATGTATTCCAGCACGGGATCCTGGGTCCCGAACGCCTCGCCCATGCTCTTCATCCTGGGGGAGTCGACGAACTCCATCTCCCCCTCCCATCTGAATGCGATGAACGCCTTCAGCGCCTTGAATGCGAGCCATGCGAGCCCGTCCGGGCTGCACATGTCGTCATAGATCATCTCGCGGGGGTCCTGCTTCCTCGTACAGGGGAAGATATGCAATCTGCGCATCATTCCGCTCGAATTATCGCCGAAATCGGGGATGGAATTGGATGCGAACCATAATTTGGCCTCATTCCTGTATTTTTCGATGTCCTGGAACTTCTGTTCGGAGTCCCAGGGGCGTCCCGCCGAGAGAGCCTTCAGCACATCGCCGTCGACGGGCCGATTCATCGAATATCTGGACGAATTCCCGCTCTCGTCGCAGAGATTCGCCGCCATCCCCTTCAATCTGGCCACTCCGAACTGCGTACTGAGCTTGGAAAGGCTCATATTCGACACGTTATCCGACCCGAGGAGCGTTTCGAGGACCTCCAGGACCGCCGATTTGCCCGTTCCGCCCGGTCCGAGCAACAGGAACAGCGCAGGAGGGTTCAGAACGTCCGAATACAGGGTGTATCCGACCGCCAGGAAGAAGAAATCGAGGGTTTTCGCGTCCCCGAAGATGCCCTTGTATATCTTCTCCAGCGTTCTGGACTCCACGGACGGGTCGTAACGGGCATGGATGTGCTTCGTGAAGAGGATGCTGGGGGTGAACGGGAGGAGGATGTCGTTCTCGACGCTGTAGATGCCGTTCTCGAAGGGGATCACCCACCCTCCGTACAGTTCGTCGAGCTGCGCCGAGGACATGCCTCCCGTGGTGCTCTCCACCACATCGGGATTGGCGATCATGGACCAGTATTTCACGATGTCGCGATAGGCCGTGGAGGATATCATGGGGCTGTTCGGGGTCGCCCGGACCGCGGTGGTGAGCTCCTGCTCCAGGTCCTTCTTCGAGACAGGCACGTAATAGCGTCCGTCGAAGCGGTAGTACAGCCCGTCGCAGTTGCGGTACCCGCAATCGCGGAGATGCTCGGCTATCGCGCATTGGTCGAGCTTGAACGTATCGGTCTTGGGATTGATCTTGAGCAATCCCTCGGGAGGAACGGTGTACTCCTCCGGCGGGAGCGGCAGGAAGTCCTTGCGTATCGGAAGATATCCGGGAAGATCCTTGCCCGAATCGCGCATCCTTCCGATGGTCTGATTGATGGCTTCGTCCTGATTCATAACATCATCCACCCGAAGGAGGTGGGATTATTTAACCCTTTTTCGGGGGATGAAAAAAGCTATTGATTTTTTGAATTTTTGAGCATGTTCAAATTTGCAAAGATGTCAATCTACCACGGTCGTACCCGAAATCTACCTTTAAATACTCTTTAAATACTCTTTAAATACAAAAGGTAAATAGGTAAATTTTATACGCACGTGTGTGAAAAAGTGCTATTTTATATATTATTATATATAGAGAATATAGGGGGGGTTTTCTCGCGTTTCCGGCATCCCTCCCGCTCGTTCCGGAGTCCCCAACCTATATATAGGCGGGAACCGTACAGGGGATGGAGCACGGGGACCATCTTCGATTCATAACATCATCTCGTGCTCATCCTTCTCCATCTTCGACCCGGTCGCATCCCTTCCGCCTCACCTTTAAATATCTCCACGGCATCAACGGGATAGGGACGGGAGCGCCTACCTTCCTCTCGTTTCCTTCACTCAGCGCGGGGTGACCCCCAACCCCGCCCCGCGCACTTCTCAACCTATATATAGGTACGAACCTTCCCCTCTCCGAGGAGTTCCGAATGGCGAAGCAGGGTCAGCGCGTGGTCTGGTGCGAGCCGTGCGGCATGTGGTTCAAGGCCCCCGCCCCGTACACGGGCGTCTGCCCGAGATGCGGATCGCCCGTCAAGGTGTTCAAGTGCACCAGGTGCGGGCACGAGTGGAAGCCCAGAAGGCCCATGCGCATACCGGGGTCGTGCCCGAAGTGCTGCTCCCCCTACGCATTCTACACGCGCATGAAGGACAGGAAAGGTGAATGAATGGACTACAAGGTATCAGTCGATATCATCGGCGGGGACAGGATCATCGAGGAGATGTTCTCCACCCGCAAGGAGGCCGACTCCTTCGCCGACTCCCTCCTGGAGGAGGGGGGCGTGCTGGACGGCCTGAACGCAGGAGCGGTGACCATGGCGGTGCAGGAGCTGTGCAACGGCTCTTGGACCGTCGCATCCAGGAGGCTCGTGAGATGCCGAGGACATCGAAGAAGACCGTCCCGGTGGAGGACCAGCCTCCCGAGGAGCCCAAGCCCGCGTATCCGCTGTTCGCGGTATGCGCGGTCAAGCGCGTGTCCGAGGCCGACCGCGCCGCGCCAATGTACATACAGAAGGCGCTGTTCGGGGCATGGGCGGAGCTGTACGGCGGGAGGACGTTCGAAGGGGAGACCACCCAGCTCCTGCTGGTGTCCTGCCCCGACGGGGACCCCTTCGTCGCCAAGGAGGCGGTGCTGAGCAGGTGCGACATCTACTCGACATCGTCGGCACGCGAGGCCGAGCATCTGCAGGAGGTCATCATCGCCAAGGCCAGGGAGGCCGATATGGCCGGGATGGGTCTGAGCGCGTTGGTGTCCGTCCTGAACAGGATGGGGGCCAGATACGATGTGATGGTACTGGAGGAATGAACATGGAGAGCACGTTGGAATTGCTTGAGGACATAAAGAAATGCATGATCGAGAACAGACCCCTGGACATCGCCATGGCGTTCAGGGTGGAGGCCTGCATCGCCAAGCTGAAGGCCCTGTCGGCGGCCGAGGAGCCGTACACGCCCCCCGAGCCCGCCAGGCAGCTGGAGGTGGCCCCGACGGCCCCCGATGGTGAGGGATGCGAGGTCTTCGTGGGCCAGAACCCCCCTCCGCAGGAGCACAGGGGCGGTCTCGCAGGGGTCATAGAGAACGCCACGGGCCTCTTCAAGAGGGACTGAAGCTTATAAGGCGGAGGCCATTCGGGAGACGATACTATGGTCAACAAGAAGAAAGCGAGACCGGGGGTCATCGACCTCGAGACCGGGAAGCCTCTCGACGAGGTCGAGACGGAGGAGACCCCCGTCCTGAACCAGCCCGAGGGGGACATTGTCGCGGAGACCGTCACGGAGGCCCCTGCGGGGCCCGTGGTGGAAGCCGGGACGCCCTGCGGTATCTCCATAACGACCGCGGACACGATGCCCATGGAGGAGCGTCTGAAGGCCCGCATCGCCAAATCGGAGGCTGGCACCCCCACCCTCATCCAATTCGAGCAGAGGAGCGGGAGACCCTGCTCCGTGCTGGTGGAGCTGGACATCAGGACGGTCAGGGAGGCCTGGACGGAGTGGTGCGACGAGAACGGGAAGAGCAATCCGGAGGGCTTCGTCATGGCCCTCCACGATGCCATGGATGCCTTCCCCGTGCGCATCATGCGCCCCTGCGTCGCATACAACCTGAACTGAAAACACCCTTACCGCGCATGCGTGCGCGGGTCCCTTTTTATATCCTCGGGGCATAACACCGGGTATGACAGATGAGAGTGGCGGGTCGGCATCGCCATACGATTATTTCCTTGCGGAGGACCGGATCGAGAAGGGTCTGTTCAACAGGAAGGGGAAGAATGGGGAAGAGCCCTCTGAAACCGCGAAGACCCCCAAGCCGAATGAGGATGAGGCCGGATTCCAGGGCCTCGGAGGGGACAAATCCAAGAAGGACAATGCCAGATTCCAGGGCCTCGGAGGGGGCGATTCCAAGAAGGATGATGCCGGGGAGACCACGGATGATGCCGAAAGGCCCCCCACTCCCGGTGAAAGGGTCAAGAGTGCTTTCGACAAGGGCAAGAACAAGGTCGCAGAGGCCGGAGCGACAGCCAAGACCAGGATCAACGAGGCCGCGGGAAGGGCGAGGAATGCATACAGGGATTGGAACGAGACCGCTTCGAACGCGTATGCGCATGCCGAGTTCAAGAACGAGTTCGGGAACATGTCCAATATGGAAGGGACGACATACGAGGGCGACTCCGATCATGATCGGGCCAGCACGTACAACGAGAGGGGCGCCCAGATGGAGGCGGAGGACAAGGCCCGTGCGAAATCCGCGGCGGAGGACCAGAGGGTGACCGACTACGGGACCCGTACCAATCCGAAAGACACATCGAACAAGGGTGCGCACCAGGTCCTGCAAGAAAAGAGGGACGCCCGCATGAAGGAGCTCGAGGAGCATCCGGAATCATATGACGACGATCCGCTCATGGGCGATGCGAAGCTGGGCATCCGTCAGAATGAGGACGGCACATTCTACATCGAAGAGGATGAGGACGAACCGGAAGATGAGGCATCGGATAACGCCGATGCCGAAGATGAGGAGGCCGAAGAGGAACAGGAGCAGGTTGCGCCCGGGGAACAGCCCCAGGGGGAACAGCCGGAGGCCGATGCCTCTGCAACGGGTCGGGAGAACGCTCAAACAGATGAGGGTGTGCCGGAGACTCCCGCGCAACAGGAACAGGGTGAGCAGACCGAAGAGCCCGACACCCTGTACAAGGACCCCAAGTGGCAGCAGATATATGTGGCCCATGCCAACAAATTCCTCAGAGGTGTGCCCGCCACCGTCGTCGAGAACTGGGGCAACGGCGTCTCCGCCGGATGGGATATGGCGCAGAACCTGGTGAGGATGACCCTCACCAACCCCTCCGCCATGTCCTCCTCCGCCAGATTCATCGGGGTCGCCCTGACGAACCTCCAGACCGCCTCGGATTTCCATGACAAGGCGGCCGCCAGGTACAACATCAACGTCAACGCCGATCCCAAGCTGATGAAGGACACGCTCAGGTACAAGCTGTACATGCGCGACACCAAGCAGGGGGACAATATCGTCGGCAACACGTTCAGGACCATCTCGGAATCCATGGCCCGTCACGGCGGGGACATGTCGAACATGTCGCCGTCCGACCTGGCCTCGCACATGCAGGACATGCAGGCCGAGAAGGACAGGCTCCTGGCGGCCCTCCAGGCCCCCGACCTCAAGCCCTCGGACAGGAGGCTCCTGGTCGCCCAGGCCCAGCATCTGTCGTCGTACATGAGCGGCATCGGCAAGCAGGCCAGGGAGCTTCAGGCCCAGCAGAAGGAGGGCGAGAGGTACGCGAAATGGGCCAACACCCAGAGGATCAAGCAATCCTACGACATGCTGACCACAGGTCAGGCGAACCCCTTCAGCGAGCTCCTGCACGAGGCATCGCCCAGATTCAACATGGAGGTGGACCCGCAGACGGGTCTGCCGATGACCCCTTCCGGTCTCAACATCCTCGAGAAGATTGCTTCGAGGAAGCTCGCCGACATCGAGGGTAACACGACCATGGCGCCTGACGAGAAGGATGCGCGGCTCCGGCAGATGCGCGACCTCCACGAGAAGATCATAGGGCGTCAGCGCGAGATGACGACTGCGGGCAACCGCTCCAAGGTCAAGCAGTACGGCCCCCTGTGGGAGCAGGTGGTCGACTCCATCCCCAAGATGGCGGACAACCAGGGCCAGGTGATCGGGCGTGTCAACGACACCGGGCAATGGAACATCGACGGCACATCCCAGAACAACATCTCGCTGAGGCTCAACAGCATCCTCAACTCCTCCGCCGACGAGAACATCAAGAACGCCTGTAGGATGTATCTGACCTCCCTGAATCAGTTCAAGAGGTTCAACGGCATGTACAGGAGCCTCGAGAACCTGAAGCCTTCCGACCTCGAAGGCATCAAGAGATTCCACGAGACCAACCTCAAGAAGTCCACCGATCTCATCAACAGCATCCAGGCGATGCTGAACGACGCCACCGTCCCCGATGACAAGAAGGCGACGGGGCAGCAGATCCTCCAGGCCCTCGGATCCCTCCGCAACATGTCCCAACAGATGTCGGCATCCCTGGCGGACCCTTCAGGGGTCACGAACGACACCTCGAACCTCTACAGGGAGTACCAGAAGCTCCATCAGGTCCTCTTCAGCTCCAGGAACATCGACCCGACCGGGGGTGCATACGACGCATCCGATGATGCCGTGATGCAGGCGATGAGGGATTTCGCCAAGACGATGGGCACCTACGACTACAAATACAAGAAGATGACACCCGACGTGGACGTCATCCGTCAGGCCGAGGCATTCCTCAGCAAGCAGAAGCAGCAGAACGGAGGAGGGGGCGCAAATAACGGAACTTCACCCGGAGGGAATGGAACTTCATCCAGTGGAACTTCATCCAGTGGAACTTCATCCCGTGGAACTTCATCCAGTGGAACTTCACCCGGAGGGAATGGAACTTCACCCGGAGGGAATGGTGTTCCGAATGAAGACGATGGGGATGAAAATAAAATTCCACATGATGATGGAACTGTTTCACCTGAAAATGATGGAAACGAGGATGGAAACGAGGATGGAAACGAGGATGAAAACAAAGATTCGGATGATGATTTCACGGTCGCACCCGATCTGATTCCTCCGGACCTGCACCTCGATCTGGGAGATCTCCGGCCGGAACTTCGCGCCGACCTGGAAAAGAAATACGAATACATGAGAGGGCGTGTGAAACTGATCAAAAGCTGGTTGAGTGACCTGACAGGAGGGAACCTCACGCAGAGGGATGAGGCATGCAATTATCTTCTGCAGAACTTCCAGGGTTCTAATGAGACCTATGCTTCGCTGCTCAAGTACGGGTGCCAGCATTATTGCCCTTCTGCTCTGAGCAAGACCATCGAGCTGGGAGTTGATCGTCTGAGGGATGGCAGTCTGAAGAACGACCCTGATAAGGATCTATTCATCAGACAGCTGACTGGGTATGCGGCATTCATCGATGTTCTCGATGGCGGCGGGAACAAGCTCGCCATGATCGAGAAGGTCCTGGAACAAGACCCTTCGGTCGATATGGACGACTTGATCAGGTCTTCGAATGAAGCACGCACCGATAGCTTGTATATCCTCAGGGATTATATCGCCACGGGAGCCTCTCTCGACGACACTATCTGCGGAGACATCAGCAGACAGATTTTCGCTAAGCTGGGCATCTCCGACGGAGAACATTTCGACCAGTCTCCCGGAGGCTCGGGAGGAACTGGTGGAGCTAGTGGAGCTGGTGGAGCTGGTGGAGCTGGTGGAGCTGGTGGAGCTGGTGGAGCCTCCGGTGCCACAAGTGCTACGGGAGCTACAGGCCAGGCTGGTGGTACAGGCCAGAATGGTGGAGTTGCAGGTGCTACAGGTCAGAATGGCGGAGCCACGGGAGCCACGGGCCAAAGTGGCAAAGCTACAGGCCAGAATGACGGAGCCGCAGGGAATTACGGAGAACGGCACAAGAGCTACAAGAGTCACGACGGATACAATTGGAAAAAGGGCAACAAGGATAACCTGAACTCGAGCTACGCCAAGCTGAGAGGGCCCGATGGCAAGCTTCTGTCCGAAGGTCTCGGGAACGAGCTCACGGAGGCCGAGGATTACATCATCGCCTCATGCTGGGGTCTGCTCGGGAAGGATATCCCCAAGACCAAGGATACCTTGGTCGACAGGTACAACAACATCACGAAGCTCAAGAACGACCTCCGTACCCAGGCCGATCTGTCGCAGATGCCCAACATAATGGGCATCATAGAGACCCGCCAGAAGGAGATCCGCGCATACATGGAGCAGAGCTTCGGCAACGGGGTCAAGTTCGATGATGATAACGGGACCTGCGAGAGTGTGAAGAAAGGCAGGAACGGCGGCTCTGGAGGCCAGGCCGATAAGGATGCCGCTCTGTCGGAATTCTTCGACGGGAACGGGCAATTCAAACAGGATATGCTCAAGGACTCCTATACGGACGATGAGGCGAAGGTCATACTCGCCAAACTGGCCGCGACCGGGTTCTGCACGTCTGCCGATGATCAGAACGGGAACATATTCTACAAGTACAACAAACGCGGGGCAAATGCACTCGGTGAGAAGGCCGTCCCTCTGATCTCCCTCTGGGAGAAACTCCCGAAGAATCTGCGTGGGAGAGGCAAGAACGACGGCGGAGGAGGCGAAGGTGGTAAGGGAAACTCCGATGGCCCTGACCTGGGAAACCTGGAAAGGGTCGTCGATGCGGACAAGATGTCGTACGACACGATCACCAGCGTTCTCAAGAAGGCGTTCGGCGTCGATACCGACGATATCCGGGCCAACATCATCGACAAGGTCGCCACCTTGGATGCCGAGATGGACCCCGGAGAACTGCAGGCCGAGACCCAGAAGATCGTCAAAAGCTATGCAAAATCCCTGGGCTTCGATCCCGATAGGATCCCCGCGATCCAGTTCCAGAAGCTGACGGAAATCGCGGACCGCATCGCCAAGCTGGAGTCGGAGAACCGCAAGGCGAAGCGCAAGACCGATGACAAGGACGAAGTGGACAAGGACGAAACGGGCGGAGACGAGACGGATGGGGACGAAACGGGCGGAGACGAGATGAAGGGCGATGATACCGGGGATACGGGTGAAGGGAAGAATCTGTATCAGGGTGTGAGCGGTCCGTTCGATATCAAGAGTCCCGACGCCGCCGAGAAGACGCTCGGCGAGAGGATCGAGAAAGCGGGAACTCTGAATGAATTAGACCATGTAAAAGCGGATATCACTGCGCTGAACCGGGTGGACAAAAGCAAAGTGCATGCGCAGAGATTGGCGAGCAAGCTGGCGGAGGCGTACCGTACCCGCCTTCAGACGATGCTCGGTGATTCCACCGATCCCGAAGCATTGAAAGACATAAAGTCGAAGGCGACATCGTTCAAATCGGGTATCGGTAGATGGGCTCCTCTCAAAAGCCAAGGCGATATGTCCACCCTCAAAGGACAATTCACAGACATCATAACCGGAATCGATGCGAAGATAAAAGAGCTGGAGAGCGGGAAGGCGGCCGAGGCCAAGAAGAAAATCATCGATGCCATCGACCAATCCAACAAGACCTGGGAGGAGGGCAGGGACGCCCGCATCAGGGGTGATACGTCCACCACCGACGAGCTCAACAACAGTATACGTTCTCTGGTGGCATTCCTGTCCCACCCCGAATTGGGTGCCGAGCTCGAGAAATACGACGGTACCGACAAGGAGATGAAGGCCGTCGTGAACGGCCTCCTGTCCAGGTTCACCGATGAGGGCACCGGGCTTCAGAGGACCTATGCGAGCTTCGAGAGCACCTACAAGCAGAACGAACTCCGCGGTATGAAGGCCGACGACCCGGATCAGAAGCTGCTGGAGACCAAGATGGGCATCATCAGAGAAACCTATCGCTTGGTCTTCGAGGGATTGAGCAAATCGAAGTATCTGGCGCAGGCCATGAAGACTCCGGAACAGCTGTTCGGCAGGGATGCGGACAATTCGAAAGGTTACGACGAGTATGACCCGGAGGTCAAGAACAGCGGCACGGATGCGGATAAGAATTGGCTCGCCTCGACCAAGCCCGAGGACGTCTCCGATATGATCAAGAAGCTGGAACAGCTCCGCGGTGAGAACGTGGGCCCCCTCAAGATGTGGGATAATTTGACCACGATCCGCCTCGCGAATTATCTGGACTATGTCGATACGAAGAAGCTGTCGGACAGCGACAGGAAATTCCTGGATGCGGGCGCGGAGGAGCTCCGCAGAATCATCCTGACCTCGGAAGGCACCGTCAATCCTTATTACGTCACGGGATCGAATGTATTCTCAAACGGGGCCAAGGAGAAGGTCGACCGCATCATGGTGAAGTTCGGGAAGCCCTCCCTCTTCGGCACGGAGCTCTCGTTGAAAAACTTCTCCAAGAGGGTGAATGATCTGCCGAGGAAGAACCGCACCTGGAACGATATCGGGCCGCTGGTGCGGTTCCTGGCGGAGCAGAAGGGAGCTATAGGGGATGGCAAGGACGGCGAGGCGCTGAAGGAGGCTGCCCATGCTCTTCGGAGTGCACTGTACGACATGGGCGATGAGAACCGTCCCGTCGAGAAGAGCCTGATCGAATCGCTGACCCGCGAACAGAAGAGGGCCGTGGACGGCGCATTGGAATCCATCATCGGCGAAAGGGTGTTCGGAAGCGAATGGATCACACCCAAGGATGCGATGGAGGACGTGATGGCCCTTCCGAAGTCCGGTGCGAGGCCCGAACAGATATCCGACCTCCTGCTCTTCCTCCGCCATTTCAATGACCACCAGATCGACGGGGATTTCGAAGAGGACGGATTGCAGATCATAGCCATGAAGTTCCGTAATAAACTCATCAGCAACCTGGAGAACTCCGAGAACGGCGGAGAGGAGTACGAGTTCGACTCGGACATCATGCGGACGATGTGCGATGAACTGTTGGAGAAATTCAAAGCGAGAGGGGTATTCACCAAGTATGTGGACAACCCCGAGATGGCCAGGGAGGTCCTTGCGAACATCAAGCCCGGCACGAAACCCGCTTGGACGGATATCAGAGGCCTTGTGAAATACCTCGGGAATGTGGGGCCGAGTGGCCCTTCGGGCGAGAAAGCAGAGCTATGTAACATGTTGAGGAACAGTCTGAATAGGGACGATTTCGATACATGGCAGGACAAGACCCACATAGACATGCTGAATGCTCTGATGCGCACGTATGACTGTCCTTTCCTCGCGATTCGTGATTCGAAAACGGCAGAGAATGCCGTGAATGATTTCATGTTCAGCGAGGACAAGGACTGGGCGCACTTGGAACCGATACTGGATTATCTGGGGGATACGAGCCTTCCCGAATTAGGCAAAGCGTCGATTGCGAAAGAAGTGAGGGATGCGATACTTTCTTCGCAATCCCCAGGGGGAATTGCACAGGTCGATCCGAATCTTCTGAACGATCTTTCGGAAGAGAGGAAACAGAGGATAGATGATGCGATAAAGCAATATGAAGTTCGTCCCATATTCTCTCTGTATTCTTCTCCGAACTATCCCACGATAGATCTTGCATTGAAGAACAGAAGGCCGTTGAAGAACAGCAGATTGAAGGGTATGGTGAAAACACTCGACCTGAGCCCGGACGTCTTTACACTGTATGATGAGGAGGGATATGAGATCGGACTCGGTTCGACTCCCGAAGGATATGCTACATTCAGCGCGTTGAATGAGTTCTTTAAAAAAGATAAGACATTCGATCCCCGCATCCCGCTTATGATTCTACTCGGATTGGATGAAGAACATATCAAAATGGGAGGGATCGAAAAAGGGTCAATGTTCTTGGTCAATCCGAATTCGATCAGTCAATATTACGGGGATATCGATCAGGCCCGTATGAATGCCCGGAAGCAAGGATCCCACGCCAAAATATCGACCATGTACGGATCTGTCCAGTTGGATACGGATTACAGAAATCTGTGGAACCTTAATACCGCGGTGCATGAGCTCACCCACTGGATGGAGAGCGTGCTGAATCCACGTTGGAATTCCGATGGTTCGGAGGCGAAAATACTTGAGAAGCAGATTCAGGATTTCTGTCGCAGACCCGAAGTGAAGGAGAAGATCGATCTGAAATTCAAAGGAATCGAGAAGGATCCTAAAACGGGTAAAGAAGAGAAGAAGTATACTGTGAAAACTATGCCCAAATTCTTGGAAGGCCAGTATGAAGCATGGCGTAGCGCAAACCAAGAAGCGAACATCAGAGTGAAAGAGTTCTATAAATCGCAGGTCCCTCAGATCAAAAGAGCCGTGGATGTGATAAACGAACGTTTGAATGAAAGATACAAGGTGGAGTTCGATCCGACTGCGACCGATCCTACTTTGAACAATTATCTACTCATCATGAAGAAGCTTGGAACGGACATCGGTGTGACCATATCCGAGGACTTTTTCAGTAAGGCATGGAAAAGCTCTGAAGACTTCCACTCGCTGGAAGTGAAGGCCGCGCTGAATAGTCTGCAGGAGGTGTCGGACAATCTCAGTTTGGAAATAGACTCCATCAAAGACCAGCTGATCGGTACATGGGGTACAGCACATGACTTTCTCATCCTAGCTGACATCTATGATGCGCTGTCCATGGGACATCTGTTCGATTCGAAGAGCGTTGCAAGCGGACACGGAGTCGACTATTATAATAATGAATCCTCTAAAACGAGGGTCAAAGAGATTCTCGCGGAATATGCGACGTTGAGCACGTTCAGTCCGGTCGGTGTAGAGATCCTCCGTCAGGATTTCCCCGAGCTCGTCGACCTCCTGGATGACTATATCGATGCGATGATAGGCAACTATGACGACCCCCCCCCCCACCGTAAACCGAAGCGCACCGAACAGACGACCTTGGAAGATGGGTTGAACAGCCCCGACGAGAATGCCGGGGAGATGGGGGGAGGTCTGCTCTCCGAAGCATCCGTTGCAGAAGACACGGAAGATATGGAAGATACGGATGATCTCGAAGAGCCCTCTCAAGGCCGCGTTCCAGAGAGACTGTCCTCCCCGTCGGGCAGTCTCTCGTCCCCTTCGACGAACATGTGGTACGAGGAGGCGGATTTCCCCGATATCCCGATGGATGAATTGAAGGACATGGTCCACACGACCGTCAAGATGCCCAACGGACCCCAGAAATGGACATCCATCAGGGATTCGATCAACGCCCTCTGCGGGAAGAAGGACGAGAAAGGCCTGTCGTATTCGGACAAATACGAATTGAGGAGGCAGGCCACCAACCTTCTATCGTCGATCATGGACAAATCGGGGCTGGTCGACCAGTGGTACTGTGATGCCCTGACCGACGAGGAGAAGAGGAATCTCGTCAAGGTGGCATGGGACCTCGACTCCGATATCGTGCTGGATATGAGGGACTTCGACCCCGAACAGGCGACCCTGTACCGTCAGGACCCGCAGCGTGCCACGCTCGAGAAGGTGGACAGGGTATTCGACGAGTGCGCCACCAGATTCGCCGGGAGTCATTACAGATTCGGCGCATGGCTGAAGGCGAGACCGTATGCGAAGAATCTCCTGGCGCTCATCCAGAGCCCGACCCTGTCCGATGCGGGGAAGAAGCGCGCATACCTGGCCGCCGATAAGCTCAGGGACCTGTTGAGCAAGGATGGCGAGGTACTCGACGGACTGGTAAAAGACCTGAGGCCCGAGGATAAGGCGTTGGTGAACAGGGCCCTTGCGGAATGCGGCATCCAGCCCCTCTTCACACCCGAGATGGGAGCCCCGGCGGAGTCCTATACGCCTCCCGCTCAAATCGACTTCGACCCCGAGGAGATCGACTACGGCGAGGGAGGTGGCCTGATCGACAGCGCCACTCCCGATGCCAAGAGCATCGTGGACAAACTCAACAAACTCGAAGGCCACAAGACCAGGCACTTGGACAATTGGAACAAGCACCGCCCATTCATCAACGATCTGGGCAAGCTGAGAGCGCAGGATTTCACCCCATCGGAGTGGAATCGCATCAAGACCGCGGCGGCCGGATATCTGAACAGCATCGCGATTAATGATGCGCATCTCCCCGCGGAGGAGAAGAGGCGCATCGACAGCATATGCCGTTATTACGGCGCGGTCAACATGTTCACCGAGTCCAGCTACGGACAGCCGTACCCTTCGAAGACATTGATGGGAGAGCACTTCAAGCCGGATAACTTCATCAAGAGGTATCCGGACGGGTCCGTGTACGGGATCGCCTCGACGCCTCACGGGCGGGAGGTCTGCGACAGGATCGCCCACTTCGTGTCCGAACACCAGGACAGGTGCAGCCAGACCGCACTCAGAGCGCTGTACAAGACGCTCGCCAGATTCGACCAGCCCTATATCCCCGCGAACGATACCCACAATGGCGAACCCCTGGGCAATTCGGGGATGATCCTCACAGTTTCGGGCGATCTGTACCTCCCGATGAATCTGAACCTGCATGATGCGATGGCCACCGTTTTCCACGAATTAGGCCACCTCACCGACTATTTCGACCTCGCTCACGGTCATCCCGCTCATTGGGGCGGTGATACGAAGTTCTCTGCATTGGATGACCCCCTCCGTATGAATGCACGCGACCGCCTGATGGAAGCGGCCAAGGCATACAATGTCCTCGATCCCAAGCCTCCCAAGGAGATCCAGGACAGGATGGATGTCGTCAATGCGCTATGGGAAAAGTACGAATACATATCCAGGGATTTCAGAGCGAAGGAACAAGCGAAACTGGATGATATCCGCGACAGATTGTGGGACAGGATCTACGATCTCGACAAAATCGCGCAATCCTCTGGGAAACCTTCCATTCTCAAGCAGATCGACATGGGCCCCACAGCCATCCAATACGGTAAGGGATATTACGAGCTGGCATCGAGACTGTTCAATCCGAAGAATGCTTGGAAGGATGACCCGGAACTCAACAAGATTTGGAACGAACTGTACATGATCGAGAACGATATCATGGATGCATCGAGGAAATGCGTCGAAGCCGAGATGACCATGACAAGTGATGTCAACCTCTCAGCGTTCGAGATGGTGTGCGACATATATGACGCCCTGGCCAATGGGAAGTTCTTCGATACCAAAACGCTGAGATTCGGACATGGGTCGGGATATTACAACAAGATGAAAGACAAGAAGCTGACGTACAAGGAGAGGGTGGATAACCGCATCGCCGAGACGGTCGCCAACTACTTCGCGTTATCTATAACAAGCCCCGAGTCCATACAGCTGTTGCGTAGGGATCCGAATCTCCGTCAGATGTTGGATGCGCTCGATGAATACCTCGAATGGATGGGGAGATGAATACGATGGAAGAGAATGAGATGGATATCGCAATGAAGAAGCTCAAACGCATGAGCACCAACATGATGTTCATGGAGCTTCTCCCGCGGTTCGGGAGTTACGCGGCCTATTACGACCCGACCTCCCTGGAGCTGCTGGATGAGAAAATGGCCGTCATGGAGCAGATGAAGGAAGGGGCGCCGTTCTGGGCCATCCCGAACGGCAAGGACATCCTCGAAGGGCTCGTGAAGGTCGGACCGGATGGCAAACCCGTACCGCGCGGAGGGGGACAGTGACGAAGCTGAAGATAACCTACAGGGACCCCGCGTCCCTGACCCCTTATGCCGACAACCCGAGGGAGAACGACAACGCCGTACCGTATCTGATGAACTCCATCGAGAGGTACGGCTTCCTCATCCCCGTGGTCGTGGACAGGCATGATGTGATCGTCGCCGGACACACCAGGGTGAAGGCGGCGATGGAGCTCGGACTGACCGAGGTCCCAGTGGTGTGCGCCACGGACCTTACACCCGAGAAGGTGGACGAGTTCAGACTCGTGGACAACAAGATCAGCGAATTGAGCTGGTGGGACCAGGACAAGCTCAAATCGGAGATGGATAAGCTGGACCTCGCCTGGGAGGATTACGGTTTCGAGCCCATGATCATGCCCGACGACCTTCCCGTATGGGATGGTCCCGAGGTGACCGCGGAGGAGCAGGATGATGCCGGGGCCGACGAACAGACGACCTACACGGCGACGGAAGGCGGATGCAGGCTCCTGGTCACCGTCCCCGAGGATATGGACCCCGACTCCATCATCGACCTCCTCAAAGGGGAGGGCTGCCGTGTGAAGGTCATGGATTGAGTGCAGACCTGTCGGGTGATGAAATCCGTTGCGGTCGGGACCCGACAGGCCCTATCATGGAACAATCTCCCGACCGCCACCCCAGAGTAACAGGGCATACCTCTGTATGCGGACAACCTATATATAGGCATCTCCCATACCCTTTTCTGATATCATGGAAGGTAAATATACCCTTATGAAGCATCAGCGCTACGCCCTCGCGTGCATGGCGTCGCGCGACCGCATGGCCATCTTCTACGAGGCCGGGACGGGGAAGACCGCGATTGCGCTGACCTGGATCGCCCGGGCCCTGCGCGACGGCCGCATCAAGGACGCCCTGATCGTCTGCCCGTCTTCCCTGGTCGGCAACTGGAGGTCGGCTATGGAGAAGATGGCGGATTTCGAGGATATGACCGCAGAGGATGTGGCGAGGCTGAAGGAGTGCGTCACCGTCACCTCCTTCCGCAAGACTTGGGTGTCCGCCAAGACCACCCACAGGCACCGTGACGGCTCCACCTATTCCAAGAAGTCCTATGCCCTGTCCCCGACGGTCGACAAGCGCTGGGGAGCCATCTTCATCGACGAATCCCACGCCCTGGGCGGCCACTCCAGCACCCAGACCCGCGCCTGCCTGCTCCTGGCCCGTCTGGCCCCGTACAGGTACATCATGACGGGGACGCCCGTCTCCGGCTCGTCCAAAGCCAACGGGAAGGACTGGCAGAAGCTCTACGGACAGATACTGTTCCTGGACCCGAACCTGTGGCCCACCTGGACCTCCTTCTGCGACGAGTACGTCTACACGTTCAACAAGTGGTTCGTCCCCACCTCCTATTACGAGTCGAAATGCGAGGACCTCATCGAGAGGTACGCCATCTTCGCCAAGCTGGAGGATTGCGTGGACATGCCCGGATACACCGACACCACCATCCCTTGCGAGCTCGCGGAGAAGAAGGTCTACAAGGACGTCAAGAACCTGTGCGTGCAGGCGTACAACATCGACCCCAAGACCTCGGGCACCCCGTTCATCAAGCTCCTGCAGATATGCTCCGGGCACCTGAGGGACGATGACAAGCAGGTCATGCGCCTGAAGACGTCCAAGGACGAGGCGCTGCACGACCTCCTGGAGGGCACCGACGACAAGGTCGTCATATTCTGCAACTTCACCCCGTCCGTCGACAGATGCGCGGAGATCGCGGAGAAGCTGGGGAAGAAGACCGTCATCTTCGACGGCAGGAGCAAGGGTGAGACGTGGCGCGGATTCCAGGAGGGCGATGCGCAGGTGGCCGTGCTCCAATACCAGGCGGGAGGCGCCGGGCTGGACCTCTACGCGGGGCACACCATGATACTCTACGAGCCCTGCATGTCCTCCCTGAACATGACGCAGGCACGCGCCCGCATATACAGGAAGGGACAGACGGAGAAGTGCAGGTACCTGTGCCTATCCACCGTCGGGACCGTCGAGGAGAAGGTATGGGACAGCGTCCTGCACGGTGTGGATGTCACCGCGGCCATGCTTGCGGCCTTCTCTATACAAGGGTAAATCTACCTTCAAGAAAGGTATAAATACATTCAGCGTATACATAGGGTTGGCAAGAGGTGTATGACATGACCGAGCCGAACCAGGAAGAAGTGATGAAAGAGATGAATGAGACCAACGAACTTGAATACAACATCGAACACATGGCCGCCGCGCCGATGGATCCCCCTGCCAGATACAGTCCCTCCGTGCTGAGGAAGCTCAACTCCGTGAGAGGTATGACCATGACCATGGACTGGGTCCCGGACAAGGTCATGAAGATCGGAATGGACAAGACCAAGTGGTACCCCTACCTTTCCATCGACAAGATCAAGTCGAACCTCGGCCCTGCATTCGCCAAGGCGGGTCTGGAGATCGTCCCGTCCTACGAGGACATCCAGTTCAAGCCCGCCATCGGCAACATGTCCCAGCACGTCGTGCTGACCATGGTCGTCGACGTCGTCGATATCGATACGGGCGCCTTCGTCACCTACAGGACCCCCGGAGAGGCGGGCGACACGGGCGACAAGGTGCTGTCCAAGGCCCAGACCTACGCTCTGAAGTCCTGGCTGTCCACCATCTTCCTGCTCGGAGAGGGCTTCGACCCCAACATGACCGAGGAGGAGTGCCCCGACGGATACAAGGGCTTCACCAAGCCCACGCCCACCGAGGCGACCGAGATGAAGTCCAAGGTGCTCGACGGAGGCATCAAGCCCGTCGCACCCGCTCCTGCGAAGCCTGCGGCGGCCCCTGCGAAGCCCGTGAAGGCACCCGAGGCCCCTGCCGAGGCCGAGACACCCGCCAAGCCCGCGAAGGCCCCTGCGAAGCCCGCAGAGGGCAAGAAGCCGTCCGCCATCCAGGAGGGCGCCATGAAGAAGCTCGTCGAGGAGTGGACCGAGGCCGCCAAGGACGGCAGGGTCAGCGCCGAGAGGTTCAACGAGATGTCGGCCGCCAGGGCCGAGGTGACCACCCAGGCCGAGGCTGTCGACTTCCTCGCCGACTTCGAGAAGGTGGCCTGAATGGGACGCAAGTACCTCGCTCCGTCCTGCGGCTTCCGCATCGAGGGCGACGTCATCCGCACCGACGGCTCCGTCCACAACAAGGTGACGGGGACGGGCATGGCGGCCATTCTGGGGTGCTCCCCCTGGTCGTCCCCGTTCCAGCTCGCCTGCTCCCTCCTCGGTCTGGGGAGGGAGGATGTGAGCGGAAAGCCCGCTGTCGCGGCCGGAGTGGCCCTGGAACCCGTCATCATCGACTATCTGGGCAGGACGTTCCCCGAGCAGGGGATGTTCCTTCCTGCGGAGAAGGTCTTCGAGAAGCGCGTGGGCGACCACGACTCCTGGGAGTCCGACTTCGCCGATGACGTGTTCGCGGGGCATGTGGACGGCATCGTCATGCGCAAGGGGGAGGATGGGGAGTCCATCGAGCACATCCTCGAGATCAAGACATCCGCCAACCTGGGCGCATGGGGCAAGCCGGAGTACGGAGGCGTCCCCGAATACTACTACTGGCAGGTCGCGCTGTACAACGAGTTCCTGACGCAGAGGGATGTGGCCTACGTCGGTCTGGGCGTCGTGGACAAGTTCGCATATGCGAATCCCCAGTCCTGGATTCCCAGCACCCAGACCGTGGCGCTCTACGAGATGCCCATCGACAGGGAGCAGGTCAGAGAGGCCATGGACCGCATCGTCGAGTGGTACAACGAGTACATCCTCAACGATGTGACCCCGCCCTACGACCCGAACATCCCCGGCGACGTGGAGCTCTTCGAGCACCTGCAGAGCCTGACCGCCTCCATCGACGAGGTCCGCGAGAACCTCGCGAAGCTCGCCGATGTCAAGAAGAGGATCCAGGCGAAGGAGCTGGAATACACCGACCTGGTGGCCATGGAGGAGGACCTTCAGGGCCGCCTCAAGGAATATATGGATTTCCATGAGCTGTCCGAGCTGGACGGCGATGGATGCACCGCCACGCTGAGCACCTCCGAGAGGAGGAGTCTGGACAAGGCGATGCTCAAAGCCGACGGGATAGACCCCGAGAAATACATGAAGGTCTCGACCGTCAGCACTTTCAGACTGAAGAGGAGGAATTGAAATGGCGAACAACAGAATGTTCATGAGATGCAACGTGTGCGGAGAGGAGATCATGATGGCCTCCCATATGGGAGACCCCTGGAGCATGGATAAGAGCATGGATGACATGTACTCCTTCTTCGACAGGCACTACGAGTGCCAGGTGAAGATGACCGAGTATGAGTGCAAGAAAGGCATAGAGGGCAAGGGGAGCTGCTGGGACAGCCAGGACCACTACTCCCTCGTCTTCGAGAGCGACAAGAACTACGGGAAGGACCTGCCCAAGGGCGTGGAACCGCACTTCATCAACTGCTACAGTCACCGCATGAGGCTCGATAACCCCGACAAACTCTACAAAACCGCTTACGACACAGAAGAGGAGTGAATTGAAATGGCATTCAAGCAGACACAGTGGGCACTCAGCAACATGAAAGTAGCGGTCTCCGGAGACTACATCCCTCCCGAGGAGGGACTCCAGTACCTGAAGATCGTGGGCGCGTCCTACGACGAGACCAACGCCAGATACAAGGTGGAGCTCCAGTCGCTCGCCAACGAGGCGGAGTTCAGTCAGATGTACTTCTTCAGCTCGAAGGACGACGACAGCATCCCCCCCAAGCTCACCAACAGGAAGCAGATGGGTTGCGTCGCCTCCATCGGGGTCGCGCTCTCGGGCGAGAACATCGGGATACCCAACCCCGAGAACATCATCGGAGGAGTGGTCCTCGCCGACGTCAAGCTGGACGAGTACAACGGCAAGGTCAGGCCGAAGATATGGAAGTACGACCCCGTCCCCCAGGACATCATCGACGGATTCGCCGATATCGATCAGGTCGCCGCCCCCGCTCCCGCAGAGGAGGCCGCGGAGTGAACCCGAGGGGCCTCCGGGCCCCTCACAAGGTGATCCGATGTTGCCGTATCAGATGACCGCCGTTCTCAGGGAGACCTCGGGCGGGTCCAAGTTCGTATCCATCCCCTACTTCTGGAAGCTGGATATCGGGACCCCGTTCAAGGTCGTCCTGACGAACCGCGAGACGGAGAAGCAGATCTACTTCTGCAAGAACCCCTCCTCCCGCGGGTCCAATCTCGTCATCTATGTGCCCAAGAAGCTGGCGCAGGCGATGTTCGAGGTCGGGAAGCTGGTGAACATCTCCCTGGAGCCGCTGATCGAGCCTCAGAACGAGCCCCAGGATGCCCCCGAAGAGGAGGGGGAGGAGCGATGGCCCGGCAGGGCGAGAGCGCGATGAAGTCCGCTGTGAAGGACGCGCTCAAAGCCCGCGGGGCCTATTGGGTGGCCGTGCCGGAGGGGTCGTTCGCCAAGCCGGGCGACCCCGACCTCGTGGTCTGCTACAAGGGCAGGTTCATAGGGATGGAGGGCAAGACCCCCTTGGGAAAGCTCAGGGACGTGCAGAAGCTCCGTCGCGACCAGATAGAGGCCGCCGGAGGGATATATGCCGTCGTCAGGTCCGTGGACGACGCGATGAAGGTATTGGACGAGATTGATAGAGAGAATCATGTTCGGAAGGAAGAAGAGAGCGGTCGATAACGCCATACGCATCGAGATCGTCCTGGGTCACGATGACCCCGCTATCAAGACGTACCGCGTGATATTCGGCGGTACGGGGGTGACGGTCAATTTCATGGAGGAGGATTTCATCCACTTCCGCGATTCCATCTCCGAGGCGTTGGAAAGCGCATCGAAGATATATTGAAACGTCTTCCAAACCGCTTACCCTTTTTAAACCCTATGCGCATGTCGTCCTTATGAAAGATTCTACAGGTACGGACGTCTACTGCACGCCCGACGATGTCTCCATGGCGATGGACCTGCCGGACCCGAACGATCCTTTCGGGACGCTGAGGTTCGACGATGCCTCCCATCCCTCCTTCGCCCAGGTGGAGCGCATGATCCGCGCCAACAGCGAGGTCATAGACCGCAGGCTGAGGCGCTCCTGGCGCGAGAACAGGGTGGTCAACAGGGTGATGTCCATCGACATCTACGAGCAGGACGAGAACACCTGGCGCAAGGCGTACTATCTCCGCGGAGGGAACATGATCCAGCTGGACCGCGACCTGCGCCCCATCGACCCCTCCAAAGGGGACAAGATAGAGGTGAGGTCGTTCATGAACCAGTGGCACGATCTGACGCCCACAGGCGGCTCCGATGCGGACCCTTCCGAGTATTCCGGGCGCTTCTGGGTCGATTCCGAGAACGGCAGGCTGTTCATCCGCTCCAACGTATTCCAGCCCCGCTACAATGCGCTCAGGCTGACGTACAGGTGGGGGAGCGAGGAGCCGTGCCCGGAGGCCATCACCAGGCTCTGCATCCTCCTGACCATGATACAGCTCCTCCAGACCCAGCCCTTCTTCATCAAGGTCGGTCAGAGCGGGGATCTGGGCATGGTGCGCAAGGATATGATAGAATCGTGGCAGGAGGAGGCCAACTCCATCTGGGGCTCGTATCAGAGGCCGTCCGCCGTCCTGTCCATGTACGGGTGATGCGCATGTTCGACCACGTGGGCGACACGGAGCGCATGCCCGACATCTATGTCGGGGACGACGCGAAGCTGATATGCGACCTGCTGGAGAGGGAGTGGCCGGATACCCCCGGGGAACCCCATCCGACCTTCGTCTACGACCGTGAGAAGCTGATGATGGACTCCCGCTACGGCACGGTCTTCGTCTACCTCCTGTCGAGCCAGAAGACCATCGCGGATACCGATTTCAGGACCGTCGACAGGACCCCGCGCGTGTCGATAAAGCTGGCATGCAGGTCCCGCGACCTGATGTTCCGCTGGGCGAGGATAATCGAGTCCATCCTGCTGTCCCACAGGAGGGCGATGAAGGCCATCAGCCCCTATACGTTCCTCGAGATCACCGCCGAGAAGCCCGATAACAGCGCCGATGGGTGGTATGCGTTCACATTCGACCTGAAACTGACCGGATACCACATCCCCATCGTCAGCAGCGGTGTTTATAAAGACAATGGGGGATACGATGGGTATGATCCAAATGGAGGATTCTGAATGACAGGAGTCCGTCAGTCCGTTATAGTGGGTGAAGAGACCGATTACGGGTCCGGGAAAGCGAGCAAATGGTTCAGCCTGCCCCCTAATTTCTTCCTTCAGGCCACTCCGACCATCTCCACGACCGAATTGTACAGCACCGGGTCGAAATTCTTCGATACCGTCGATTACGGGCAGTTCTCAGGGTCCTGGGAGATGTCTTTCGCCATGGATTACGAGCATCTGGGCCTTTATTCGATGGTTTTCGACTCCGTGGACACGAGCAACGCCAAGGATTCCGCCGGAAAGGACATAGCAGGAAGGTACAAGCACACTTTCACCGTCACCAACGGCGGAAAAGTGCCCTCTTTCGTCATAAAAGGGGTCATTCTGAACCATATGACCGCCAACGGAGGCTCCGATGAGCGGTTCATCCTCAAAGGATGCGTCGCGAAGAGCATCAGATTCTCCCGTTCGTCGGGTGCGGCCCGCACGACGGTCACGATCTCCGGGTTCTATCAGGATGAGGAGGTCGATCTGAGCACATATTCCCCATATTATGAGGAATACGACGGCAATCTGGTCGAATTCTCGTGCCTTTTCAAGGGCGATGTGACCGAAGCCAACTATATGGCCAACGTCGAGTCCATCACCGTGGGCCTGGACATCGGTACGAGCCCCAATTACACCGTCTGCAGGAGCACCCCGGTCGGATATTACAGCGGAAAGGCCGATATCCAGCTCGGAATGACAGCTTATGCCAACGATTTCATGCGCTATAGGGCCCTCGTGATGGGCGGCGGGACGAAGACCACCAATGTCGACGGCTCCACGTACAAGTTCATGTGCAAAGGCAAGCACCCCATGCCCAAGATGACGGTCTCCTCGTTCACGGAATGCCGTACGGACGAGCTGGAATTCGATGATGCACTGGCGAAATCGGACAGATCCGTGGCCTTTATACTGGAAGACGTCATCATGAACTCGTTCACGAGGCAGAAAGGAGACGGATCCAGGCTCATCGACCAGATGAGCTCCTCGAAATGCAGGACGCTGACCCTGGAGATAACCAACGGCATAGAGGATCTGGGCTATAGGACCGACGTGAATTGAGGTAATAGAGATGTACGCCAAGGATTCCATCACAATCGACATGACGCAGTTCGGAATGGAGGGCGAGACCATCGTCCGCGAACCCCGTTTCTCCAGGCGCAGGATGGCCGAGAACGCCATCGGACGCATGGCGAAGATGAAGAACGGCACAATCGACATGTCCGGAGTGGATGTAGGGGATATTCAGACCGTCAACGCCCTCCAGTACGTCGATTCCGCACCGTTCCCGCTGGATCTGTTCAAGCTGGACGGGTTCTACGCCTACTGCGACAGGATGGATGACAACGAGAGAGGTTCCGCCATCAGGTTCTGGAACGCTCTATCGGAGGCCGTGGAGAGGATCGAGGGCGGGGATGCCGACCCTTTGGACGGCTCTGCACCGGATTCTCCGACCGCGAGCTCGGACTGACGCTCTACGAACAGGCTCTGACCACGGGCGACATGGAGGGCGATATGGCCCTCCTGTTCGCCTACGGTCTCTGGCTGAGGGGAGGAGGCGACCCGGATGATTTCGAACGCCTCACCTATACGGATGCCCAGATCCTCATCACCACCGAGGTGGGCCTGCGCAAGATGAGCGCCACGTTCGCCGCCGATGCGTATGCGAGACTGTTCACGAAGGAGGAATGACGATGGCAGATAACGGGGATGAAGGACTCAAGATTGAAATAAATACAGTCATAAACCCAAATCCCGAGGACGCCAAGAAAGCGGGAGTGGAAGACGGGGAGGCCTATGCCAAGGGCTTCAACTCCACGGCCAAGACCGACGAGAAGTATGTGGATAACCAGAAGACGAGCAGGGAGGCCACCGGAGGCGTCGGGGCGCTCAAGGACGGCATCAAGGACTACCTGAAGGACGAGAACAATCAGAAGAAGCTCATCACCAAGGGCGTCAAGCAGGCCGAGACCGCCATCTCCACCTCGCTCAAGAAGGGATTCGGCATCGTCGAGGAGATCTACGCCAAGTTGAAATCCGCATCCCCGCTCCTTCAGACCATCGAATCGCTGTTCAATCTCGCCATGACGCTGTTCTTCATGCCCCTGGGGAACAAGCTGGCGGAGGTGCTCATCCCGGCCACCATCGAGCTGTTGGACAAGGTGGTGGACATGTGGGATGCATTCGAAGGGAAATCCCTGGGGGAGATGTTCTCCATCGCCATCAGCCAGGGTGTCAAGCTCTTCGCCGAGTATTTCAACAACATCGGCGAGACGTTGAAGGAGCAGGGCGGAATGGTCGCCAACATCGGCAGGCTCCTGCAGACCGTCGGCGATTTCATCACGAACCACGGGGCGGCGCTCCTCGAATTCATCCTGAACACCGTCACCATCATCGTATCGCATCTCAAGGAGTTCATCTCCATATGGATGGCCATGAAGGCCGCGGAGATCGCGATGCAGGCCGCGGGATTGGCGGGGGAGGCCCTCGGGGTCAAGACGACCATAGGTGTCGTCGCACTGTCCGCGTTGGCCGCGGGCGCGGCATCCTATGGGACGCTCACCGGGCTCGGGATGGCCGAAGGAGGCTATGTCCCCGCCAAGGCGGGAGGCTCGCTCAAGGTCCTCGGAGAGGGCGGGAAGGGCGAATATGTCATCCCCGAGGATAAGATGGGGGAATTCGGAGGCACCGTCACGATAAACATGTACGGCTGGACGAACGACGACGCCAAGAAGGCGGTCGAGGATGCCGTCAACAGCATGGTGTCCCAGAGCCGCATCAGGGGGTCCTTCTGATGGCCACGGGCATAGGGGACCTCACCATCTCCTTCCATTACGATAACAAGGCCAAGAGGGGCGCCGTGAACGAGACGCTGAAGATCCCCTTCGTCACCGACGTGGAGCGCTCGGTCAACGTCAATCTCACGGAGATGCCGACTCTCATATACGGTTGCAGGAACAACTTCTGCATGGACCTGGGAGCCACGGAGAAGGTCACGTTCAAATGCGAGCGCATCAACCCGGTCCCGTACAACGATGCGTCCTCCGATCCGGAGAAATGGTCCAACGGGAGATGGTACCGCCACCTGGAGGACCTCTTCGACCGCTGGCAGAATTTCGGATACGATTCATCCGGCGCCCGTACGGGAGGATGCCAGCTGACATTCACCCCGGCCGACACGACCCTTCTCCCGGCCATCGGGGCCAACGTGTTCCTGACGGGGGCCATCAGCCCCTCGTACGAGGTGCAGAAGATGTCGTTCAGCCTGCCGTTCACATTGGCGGATATGACGATGTCCTCCGGCGAAGCGGAGACGGTGACCGTCACCATCGATCCGGGTGCGAGCTCGATGAGCTCCCGGACGGTCGAGCTCCTGAAGGGATACCCGCAGGTCATCCCCGTCCCCGACGGATGGGAGTCCGCCCGCCCGGGGATGATCCTGATAGGATGGTCCATCGGTTCGGACAGGATATCCAAGAGCTCCTCGTACACCTTCACGAAGGACACGACGGTCACGGCCATATGGAACGAACCGACCAGGTGCTACTGGTGCACCTCGGATACGGTCACGGTCGTCGGTTCGGACGAGACGTATCTGACCGTCTACCTGATAGGCGCGGGAGGCGGGGGCGGAGGCTCGGGCTATGCCCGCTCCTCCATGCTCAGCCCCGTGTACTGGTTCGTCGGCGGAGGCGGCGGAGCGGGCGAGGTGGTGTCATGGGAGACCGATGTCACCCCCGGCTCCAACATCCGCGTCCAATGCGGGACGGGAGGCACGGGCGGCACGACCCGCATAAGCGATTCCGGCTACGTCGCCGCACCGACCGCCGGAGGCACGGGAGGCAACACCCTGCTCCAGATAGACTCGTCTACCGTCGCCACGGCGCACGGGGGTTCGGGAGGCTCCGCGGCCGCCGTCAGACTCAACGGAGGAAGCAACGGTGCGGGAGGCTCCTTATATCAGGCCGGAGGCACCCATTCGGGTTCCAAGGGAGGCGACGGCTCCACCGCATCGCCGAACATATCGTCCAACGTCGGCAAGGGTATGGACGACCTGTACGTCCCCACCGACGGCGCGGGCACCTCGGCCAGTCCGCCCAAGACCTTCGCAGGGGGATGCGGAGGCGCGGCCGCCGCGTTCAGGATGGTCGATGCCCCGCTGACGGTCTCCGGGATGAAGACGGAGTACACCACCGTCCAATCCTTCGGAGGCGACGGCGGCGACCCCTCCTCCGGGACCCTCCCTCAGGACGGACGGTTCGGCGGAGGCGGGGGCTCGGGACGCTACGAGACCCTCGAACGCGCCGGGGTCGGAGGAAGCGGAGCCGCTCTTCTTCTATTCTACAAGGGGGGATTGTGAATGTCGGACGACAGGGGCACCCTGCGCCTGTACGACCCCGCCAACGGGTACCTGTTCGACTTCGGCACCGTGACCAACATCTCGGAGCAGTTCCAGAAGAGCTGCTCCGTCACCCCCATCGTCACCAAGCCGAAGCAGTCGGCATTCCCTCTGGAGACGCGCACGTACAAGCAGATAGACGTGTCATTCACCCGCAAGCAGCCGTCGACGATAGACGACAGCGGCTCCTACTCGCCGAAATGGTCCAATGCCGAATGGACGAGGCGCATCATGGGATCCCTCGACCGCTGGCAGGCCAGGACGGACGGATATCAGCTGTCCTACATCCCTTCCGCCGACAACCCGTACATCGCCCCCATCCGCGGGGAGAACGGCTCCTCCTACGAGACCGGGTACATCAAATCCCTGACCGTCAAGGCGGTCAAGGGCCGCCCGGAATCCATCCAGGGCTCGTTCTCCTTCCACGTGGGCACGATGTACATCAAGACCGCGTCCGTATCGACGTCCGACGGATACCCGCGCAAGGATTTCTCGGTGGTGCTGGACAACTACGTCCTCCTCAGTCTGAAAGAGGACAGCGAGATAAACCTCATCGACTCCCTCACCGTCACGGGCGGCCCCGAGGCGCCGTTCGAGTACGCGCAGCTGACCCTCCCCAGGAAGGCCCTGGCGGCCGCTTATCCCGCCTTCGTCGAGAACGAGGGCGGCGTGAAGGCGGGACTGAGCAAGCTGTACATCTCCATGGCCGGGACCTCGTCCATGACGGTCACGAAGGTGAAGATGTCCCGCAGCACCGTCACCATCACCGCCTACTGCAATGCGGAGCGCATCAAGGGATACACCATCAGCTCCACCTCGTCGCGCACCCCCGCGAGCTGGATAAACCATATCCTGACCTCCGGCAACTACGGCATCGCGTTCAAGGACGTGGTCTCGTCGTACACGGCCCCGGCCCCCGGCTCCGTGCAGGGCGTGACGGAGGACCTCACCCTGACCTTCTCCGAAGGCACCAACGCATGGTATGTCCTGCAGACCGCCGCGATGATATGCGGCGCCCGCGTGTTCTTCGCCCGGGACAAGGCGTATGTGGTGGATTACAGGTCCGGCGGCGACCTCACCCCGTACGAGATAGACCTCTACGGCGGCACGACCTACGCCGGGTCGGTCGTCGGCGATGTCGACCTGAACGACGAGGGGATGGACACGGTCGCCAACGTCATCAAGGTGCGCTGCGTCGCCCCGACGGTCACGGAGACGGGATACAAGGTCGATGACGATAAGAAGGTCGTATATTCCTCGTACGATTGCGTCCGCCGCAACACGACCAGCATCTCCATCTACGGGGGCGAACGCGACGGGGGCATGGTGAACCAGACCAGCCTGAAGCAGAACCCCGACGGCTGGGCCGCGAACATCCCCGACGATTCGGAAGAGAGCACAGGGGACGGCTCGGAGGAGAGCGGGGACGGGACGACGGAGGAGGGCGGAGAGGGGGAGACCGAGGAGCCTCTTCTGAAAGAATACTGGGACCAGGCCGCCCGGTTCGGGGACAACTACCTGGACTATGTCTCCGAGGCCCAGCAGACCGTCGTGTTCACCATGCGCGAGCTCGCGGGCGCCGGGGCGGGGAGCTGGTGCCCCTTCTTCGAACCCGCGGCCATCGCATCGTCGATCATCGACGACCCCGACGACATCCGCGTGTACAACACGTCGGAGGCGGGCGGGGCGAAATACGAGAAGCTGGCCCTGAAGACGTTCGTCAGGAACTACCCGGAGTGCACCACCGAGTACACCTGGGGCGTGCTGGCGTCGATGGACCTGGCATCGAGCACCAGCAGGATACTGTCCGCCCAGGGCAATTGAAAAGGGAATGGAAAGGGAAAGGGGAGGGGGCCCGGGCCCCCTCGCTTCTTCCTGCACACCTTCGCCAGGTCCATCCGAACCACGATGATGTACGCCAGCATGGCGATGACGATGACCATCCCGAGGCCGAGGTACAGCATGGATGCGCCGCCGTCCCCGGAGGAGCCCGACGACGGCCCGCTCGAGGTGTAGACCGCATAGATCTTCACCGGATTGGAATAGCACGGCTCATCCAGATACGTGTTCTCCGCCACTTCTTTCCCGTTCAGCTCCCAATGGTCGGCCCCCGGGGGCAGACCCGGAGCGATGGTTATCTTCGTCACCGGGCCGTCGGTCACATAGTACCAGTACGGCTCCGCATCGCCGTAGTGCCTGTAGAACTCCACCCTGACATCCGTCGCCCCGTCCCCGTCGCCGCCCATCGCGGGGACGGCGGAGAGGACGGCGAGGGACAGGATGACCAGCGCGATTGCGACTGCATAGCGTCTCATGGCATGTCGAAGGAATGCGGATATATATAGTGACAGGGGCGGGCGATGAATGAAGAAGAGTCACAGAACTCCGCCCGCCCCGACATGACGGGGAAGGATCCCGACTATATATAGGGATAGGGAGGCACGGGCGGCGGGGCCCGGAGAGGGCCGCGTACAAAGGGGGCCGGGGCGGCTGTATATAGGGGACGGAAAGGAGATGACGGTATATAGGGAGGTCGAGGGCGGAAGGGTTGCACAAAGAGGCGGCTGTATATAGGGAGGTCGAAAATCGGATTTTTTCGTAATTCGACTGCCCCCCAAACCGAAAAAAATCCGCCCGTATCGCGGGCAAAAAATTTTTTTTCCAGGCAATTTTACCCCCCCAAAAGGTATAAGTACCAAAAGCACGTACTAGGATTGTCGGCGGGGCAGGGGGCGACCCCTAGGGGGGTCCCCCCCACACGGTACCGTACGTGTTCCCGCATTCCACGTCATGGTGGGCATATGGGCATCGAATGCGACCCATTCGATGCGACGTTAGTAGTGTTAGCATCATGTGCGCATGATGCTAGGTCCATAGCCGTCATTTCACAAATGACGGCTACGTAGTCTCAGGCGTTCCACTGTCCTTGAAGTCGTTCCGCTGGTCGCGTGCTGGTCCGAATCCATATCCGAATCTAGGGTATGCATACAACCAACATCCAACCCGACCCGATTACTCAATCGGTGGGTCGGATTAAACCCGACCTAGCCATTGCTGGGTGGCTAATATCCCAGCATTCACGCCACGATAAAGGTGGCTATCGGAGGTCCTACTATGAGGATGAATTACTCAGACGCTGATAACGTCACTGGTGCTGGTGTCGACCTAGTCAACATCGGCGAATTCCTCCGTGTCCTGAACGACATGGATGCCCTGCGCAATGGCAACATGGCCATTGATAAGATTGGACTGGACAGACAGTTCAGACTGGTGTGCATTGCACATAAAACCCACACTGACAGGCCCGACAGATATGTGCTCGGGAAGGACGTGTTCCCTGCTGGAACGGATGAATCCGACGTGTACTGGGCCAACGGCTCATACGACTACACGTCGGAAGAGGTCGAACAGGCTTATGCATTCGAGCATGACCCGTACGCCGAGGATGACGCACCGCTCATCCACCGCGTCCTCAGAACCGTTTGGTACAGCGCCGAATACAGGGAGTCGCGCAAACTCATTTGAATCAACCCCGCTGGGGGGTGTCCCCAGCACAACCTTCAAGGAGGAACCCAATATGGATTGCGAGAATCGCGTCAAGTATATCGCCGAGCAACTGGATGACATCTTCGCAGGCATTGCATACTACTGCCCTGCCTGCGGGGAGACCCACACGCTCCAGCCCAACGAGTACGACGAGGACAGCCACGCCTGCCCCGCATGCGGGGAGGTCATGGAACCCATGACATTCTACGACTACTTCGAGGACAATCTCGGAATGGAGGTCACTGCGGATGTGTACGACCCCACTCAGGTCAAGTACGGACGCATCCTAGTGGCGTTCGGGGGGCCGAACATCTACGTCGACACGGGCGACGAGGAGGTCCAGTTGTACTGGTGCCCGACCGTCGCCAAGGCGGACATCAGGCACGAGGTGGCTCAGGCCATCGACGAATACATCCAAGAAGTCTGGGAGTCCAGACTGGGGGAGAGGTGAGTCAGGTATGTCTTTCATAGACTATGTCAAGCCCGCAGTCATCTACGATGACTACGGAGAGCCGAGCTGTTCGGTCCACGGACCGATGACCGCCAAGTGGCGCACGACAGTGCTGGCCAACGGCGCCGAGGTGAATGACTTCGACGGGTACTACTGCCCGAGGTGCGAGGCACTCATCAAGGCGCACGACTACAGGGAGCTTTACCCCGACGTCAAGCGCATCGAAGAGGATGCCAAGCTGTTGGAGGTCAAGCTCAGGTGCAGTGCACCGCCTTCCGACTTCACTCGGAAGAGGAAGGAAGCATGGTGGTCCAACACATGCAGGAACATCCTGAAGAACGGGGGGTTCGGGCTATGACGCGCGACACCCCCGCGCCCATCGGATTCGTCCACATCGCTGGAGGATACGGCATAGAGGTCCTTGACATTCAGTACGGGACTTCCATGTCCGTGACCTACCGCTACACGGACGACATGAAGCCCCACACGGCCAAGGTCCATGACAACAAGGACGGAAGCCAGTGGTTCAGGACATTCATCGGGCGCATCCGTCTGGACGAGGTGTTCAGAGCATGACCTTCAGGTGCACCTACTGCGGTGCATACTGGTCGGGACCGTACTGCGCCGACTGCAGGTCGGCCAGCGCGGTCATCCAATGGAGGCACTGAAATCATCCCCGCGGGGAGGAGTTCCCCGCAACATTTGACTAGGAGGTCAAGGAAATGAGAATGGCTGGAACAATCAGCATACAGTTCACCGTCCCCATGGACGTGGAGATTGCAGGAGACGACATCGAGGCGAACCTCGAACTGGAGGCCTTCAAGCTGTTGAAGCTTGACGACGTCCAGATGGCGAACATCGACATGGACATCATCACCGACCATATGAGGGAGGTCGTCCCGGAAAAGTGGCTCTTCTGGAGGGGCCACTGCCTGGGCAACGTCTTCAAGGATGGCCCCAGAAAGATGGCCGAGAGGATGCTGAACGGCGACAGGGACGAGGCCCTGAGGACCATCATCAGCTACAACGTCGACCAATGGGCCGACTCCGAGATGACCCTTATCAAGTGTCTGGTCACGGGCGACTTCAAGGATTATACCTTGGAGAAGTTCGCGGAAGAGATGATGGGCGAGTTCATCGGAGAGGCGCAGACTTTCTCCGTCGGCTTCTTCAACGAATCCAACTCTTATGGGCTGGAGGTGCATGTGACCAACAGCGCGCCGTACCTCGCCGACGACGCGCCCGCTGAGGAGGTCGAGGAATGACCACTGTCGGAGAGTTGAGAGAGATTCTCAACGGGATTCTCGCCCAGCTTGAAGGCCACGCGGACGAGGCGCCGATTTACACGTCGCCGAACACGATGGGCATCAGGCACGAGATGGAACTCTACGACGGGTTCGTCGACTACATGGACCTCGAGATATACGACGGGGACTAGGAAGCAGAGGAGGATGAGTGAAATGAGAAAGCTTGTTTACGAATTCGACTGGGACCTCGATGGGGACCAGAATGAGGACGCACTCGAATACGTCGCGGAACTGTTGGCATCCCACTGGAACGGGGCACCGATAATCGTGGATGCCACCCTCGGACTATGGAGCGGACCCCTTCGCGTCGTCGGCCTGTTCTACACGCTGGACGAGGCCATCAGGGTATGCAACCCGACGAGGATTTACGTCGACAAGGGAAGGGTGTTCATCGAGTATGACCACCACGACGGGACCAACGTCCATGAGCTCAGGCAACTGACCAAGAGGGGTCAGGAGTGGTTCGAGTACAAGGAGCGCACCGCGTTCAGCAAGGATTGGCTCAAGAACCACCTCTTGGCCACCAAGGGATACACCCGCAGGTTCATCGCCAAGGGGGGGCCCCTATGAGCTGCTGGACATGGGCGGAGCTGGACCTTCAGGTCCAGAAGACCTTCAGAGCGAAGGGTAAGCGGATCGGCCAGACGGCCATCGAATCCGCGCTCAGGTCGAGACTGGCAGAGGAGGGTTCCTATATGGAATCCGCCAGCCAGAGGTACGGGCGATAAGTCCGGCCAACCCATCACACTCAAACCTTAACCAAACTCTTTACCAACTCATTTATACCCGCAGACCATACAGGAGGATTGAGAAACATGAAGTATGAAGTCATGATGCTCAGAGAGAGGTATGAGACCATCGCCGATGCCGTCGAGGCATTCAAGGAACTGACCCTTCCTTATCAGGAGGAGGTCATCAGGGAGGCCATCCGCTGGGAGATGGGGAACGACAGGACGCCCATACCCGACGCGGTGACCATGTTCATCACGAGGAGCGACGAGAGGGGCGCGGAGTTCCTCGAGAGCGAGCTCCTTCCGATGCTGGACGTCGCCTGGGACACGCACCGCCCGCAGGGAACGCCCACGCTGGGGTTGAGAATCACGGACAGGGCCGAGGACAGGGTGACCATGTCCCCGCAGGAATGCCTGGACCATCTCAACGAGCTGGTCAAGAACGCGCCCATGTTCGGAGGTGAGTGAAGTGACCACGTACCACGTCCACAACATCTACGAGCTGGTCCCCCGCGACAGCACGTATAAGACCATCAGGGGACTGAGGAAGAACCTTCTGGCCTTCCGCGAGAGGGAACCCCAGAGGGCCAAGCTCGGGCTGCAACTCAGGCTCAGGGTCAGGTACGACCTCTACGCCGACCAGTACGAGATTCAGGTGAATTACGTCGACAGGTACGACACCGAGCGCACTGGCGAATCATTCACCACGAGCGCGACGCCGGGGTTCCAGATGACGAGGACCAGAGAGAGGTCCTACGACCACGGCACGGTCATCACGCTGGAGACCATCAAGGCGAGGCCCAACTCGGACTACGAGTGGGGTCAGGCCTTCAGAGAGCCGAGAGTCGGGGACCGCATCTACACCCAGCGGTTCTGCACGGTCACGATATGCGCGGTGTTCCCCACCGCGCGTGACGCGAGCGCGGAGGGCTTCAACGAGCCCACGCACACGCCAAACATCTTCGGGAAGGTACTGGACTGCTACCATATGCAGTTCGCATACGTCAGGGAGGAATGAGAATGACGGTTTTTGTGACAGGAGTCAGCGACAAGACGAGGATGACCGAGAGGGCGCACCCCGAGATACGTGTCAGGCACACGACACTGCCCGCGTGCCCCGAGTGTTGCAGGTTCTGCACCGAGGAGGTCAAGAAGGGATGCTTCGGGACCACGGGCAGGATATCGTGCGAGCTCCAGCAGAACGCATACCGCAGGAACCTTCAGATGGTCCGCGACGGGACCATCTGGGCCAAGCTGGACGAGGAGCTGGACCTCTTCTCCAGAAGGGCGCAGAAGGCGGGGAAGACCCTCTATCTGAGGGTCCACTCCAGCGGGGATTACTTCTCCAAGGAGTATCTCCAGAACTGGCTGGACCTAGCGGGGAGGCATCCCGATGTCATCTTCTACAGCTACACCAAGGCCATCGGCTGGGTCAAGCTGGCGCAGGCCGAGGGCAGGGTCCCGGAGAACTTCAGGTTCGTCTTCTCCATAGGGTCCACTCAGGACATCCTTCTGGACGAGACGGACAGGGTGGCAGGAGTGTTCCCCGCCGATGCCGAGGTCCCCGAGGGATGGTACGATGGGAGTCACGACGACTACTGGGCGGCCCAGCCCACGGGCAACGTCTTCCTTCGCTACCACGGGCCCAAGTCCAAGGCGTTCACGGCCATCCCCGCATGGATGCAGGAGGTGGAGTGAATGAAGCCCACCATCGAGGTGCAGGTGAGGGACACGGACCTCGAATGCCGGATGTTCTACGGCACCGAGCACAACTGCAAGGTCCATCTGTCCCAGACGAGGAGCTGGGTGGATACCAGCTGGAACTTCGGCACCGTCAAGGTCCACCTCGACGAGCCGACGGACCCCGACCTCGTCGACGGAGGATACGAGGGATATGTGGACGTCGATGTGTACAGGCTGCACAGCGACGGCTACAGGCTGGACGACGGGTTCCAACTCCACTACGGGCCCGGCAGCAACATCACCATCGGGAGCGTGTTCGAGATGCTCGGACTCACCCCCATCCAAACCGTTTTGGACCTGGAGTGATACCATGGCAGGATACAACAGCTACGCGGAGCCTGTGATCAAATGGGCGGGAGGGAAGCGCCAGCTCCTTCCCGTCCTGAGGGAGAGACTGGATGGGACCGAATGCAAGGGGACCTACTACGAGCCCTTCGTGGGAGGAGGCGCGCTGTTCCTCGCGCGCGGCCCCGAACAGGCGGTCATCAACGACTCGAACCCCGTCATCGCGGGCATGTACCACACGCTCGCCCAGCTGCCCCAGTCCCTGATGGAACAGCTGGACATCATGGCCGGGCTGTACAACGGCAAGGACGCCGAGGGACGGAAGGACTACTACCTGAAGGTCAGGAGGCGGTTCAACGGCTACCGGAAGGACCCCAGAGGGAACGTCCTCCAGACGGCCGACCTGATATTCCTGAACAAGCTGTGCTTCAACGGCCTGTACAGGGAGAACGCCAAGGGCGAGTTCAACGTCCCGTGGGGCAAGAAGGAGAAGGCGGTCCTGTACGACGCCCGGAACCTCCTCCACGCCACGGACGTGGTCCTCCCGACCCGCGTCATGTGCACCGACTTCGAGAAGGCGGTGGCGGATGCGGGACGCGGGGACACGGTCTTCATGGACCCGCCCTACCACGATACCTTCACGGGATACCGCGGGACGAGATTCTCGGAGGAGGACCAGTGCAGGGTGGCCGAGGTCTTCAGGGACCTGACCGACAGGGGATGCAGGGTGATAGCGACCAACAGCGACACGCCCTTCATCCGCGAGCTCTACAAGGGCTTCCGCATCGATGCGGTGGCCGTGAAGAGGCAGATAAACAGGGACGCCGACAAGCGCACGGGGACCGATGTCATCATCGACAACGAGGTGAGACAATGATGCAGACACCGCAGGGAATCAAGGTATACGGGGTGAGAGGGGTCGTCAGCGAACTCCTCCACTGCCCGCAGGGCTTCCACCGCGAGGTATGGGGCGAGATGAACGAGGACGGGGAGGTCGAGATATGGACCTCCCAGCTCCTCAGCCAGAACACGTGGACCATCAACCACCCGGAGAACGAGAAGTCGCTCTTCGGGGTCATCCACGAGATACTCTGGATGGCTCGCTACGACGACGAGCATGTCACGCTCACTCAGGCCGTGCTCAGGGCCATCGATTTGGTCTGGGCATGAGACGAGACATTGAAATACAATGTCAGACATACACCACCTATGGGTTCAATCCCGGCAAACATCTTCCGGAACATCGAGGTGAATGACAATGAAATCCGAGAGTCAGAGCAAGAGCAAGAACACCGTGACCGCCCTCTACGCCGAGAACCACAGGCTCGGCATCGTCGAGTTCGACAGGGAGGAGAACAGGTGGAAGTTCACGGACGGGACCGTCAGGGACATCGTCGCGGGCTTCACCAAGCCCGACTACTGCGCACTCGCCGAGTCCCCCAAGGGGCTGGCGCTGGCGAGGTGCACGGCCAAGTACATGGCGGCCCCGCAGAACGCGGACGCCGCAATCGACCTCATCACGGGGCGCACATCGAGGACGAGCCCCGCCATCTATGCCGTCAGCCATGCGCTGGTGGACTGCCACCCCTACGTCCGCAACGCCAACGGCTTCATCATCAAGGAGGTGAAGAGGGACGCGACCCGCACCCTGTGCTACGAGGGGAGGCCCATCTGCGACCTCACCTGCAGGGACGCGGGATACAGGTCCGACCGCCCGACGAAGGATGTCGTCGAGGCCTGCTTCTTCTTCCCCGGCATGATGACGAGGACCATGGACTGGGTGAGGGCAGAGGGCTTCGAGCCCAATGACACGGACACCATCAAGGACCTCGTCAGGTTCTATCTGGTGCACATCCTCGACGACCTCGCCGAGTACGGGGACGACAGCCACGAGGAGGACGGGTTCACCGTCAAGGAGGTTTGAAAGAATTGTTCGATGGGAAAGCCGAGGACCTTCTGGGGGACGACCCCTCGAAGTACAGGACGCTGTGGGAGCTGTACTGCGTGCTGCTCCTGTTCGACAAGGACCCGGGGGAGGCGGTGAGGCGGAGGGCGCATGCCTACGCCCGCTGGTTGTACGGCGATGAATGGGTCGAGGACAACCTGCGCCGAGGACCCCGAGGGGCGAGAGCCCCTCTCAAACCTTTTTCCTTTGTGCGTTATTCCCCCGGAAACAGAGATTGTCGTTCTCCTTCTCGCTCCGCTCGAAGGCTTCGATCAGCCTAGGGCATTCCGGAATGCGCTCGATTCCCCCGGGCGCCGATCGACCTAGGGCATCGATCCCGACGCCTGAATTGCGGATTCGTCATATTCTAACTATTTCCATCCGGGTGCCCTGAATTGTTGATTCGTCATATTCTAACTATTTTCTCCGAGGTGGGCGGCGGAGATAGTTAGAATATGACGGAAATGCAATACAGCGTTTCCGGAGGAGGTGGAGGCGACGGATCGCCCCGATTCCGCAGGGAAAAACCCCGATTCTGTGGAAAATCCCTGCATTTTCGGGGATTTTAGGGCTTGAATTGCGGATTCGTTATATTCTAACTATTTCCTATGCCCTCAGAACGGGTACAGTTGTCAAATAACTATATTCTAACTATTTTTTCGGGGCCCGCAGGGGTATGAGTTGTCGATTCGTCATATTCTAACTATTTTTCCGAGCACGGATCGCCGCGTCCCGCCCGAGGAGGACTTAACGGCGTTGAATCCCCCGCACCCCGGAGAAGGACCCCCGGGGTGTGTCGGGAAACACTTTACCGTCGGAGACCGCAACGGATCCCGGGACGCACGGAAACGGGCCTAGAAGAGACGAGGAGGAGGCGGGAGGTGTTCGGATACCTGCATGGGGTGCGAAGTCCCATAAAAAGCCCGCACGGTGCCTCTATCAGGCTTTTCCGAGGTTGTCGACGGGGCGCAGAAGCGTATGCGCTCACGCGCATACGCGCGAGGGCGGCGGAGGGGGAGGGATCGACGGTAGAAGAGGCAGGGCGGAATGGGATATCGGTATTGCGTCGCCCCGCCTATGGGACGGGATAGGGGCCCGGTTATATGAAAGTATGCACGGAGAGGGTAAGAGCTTGTTATGGAACTGCAATTGGTGGAATGTATGTATACGGAACGGGTAAATTTGCCAGGAAAAAAAAATCGTGCCATGGGGGAAGGCGGGAGAGGGTTGCATTATGTCTGCGGAGACGGTCGGATGCATAGCTTTAAATATGTAGTAATTGTAGTAATCGTATTATTCTCTACCTTTTCATCTTCTTCCATTAAACTATCTCATTTAATCTCATTTTAACGCCGTTAACCCCCTTTATATACCCCCTCCCATACAAAATTATCCTGATCTCCCCCTACCACATTACTACATCTCCCCTTCCCATATTTCAAACCCCACTCTCCCTCCCCATCCTCGCCCCGATCCCCCCTTTCACATAGCCAGACATGGGGAAACCCTCTCTTTTCCCCCTATTTCCCCTTCCCATCCCCTCTTCGTCGCATAATCCCGGGTAATCTGTAGTAATTCCCTTCCGGAATTACTACAAAATTACCTCTTCCCATGGTATTTGTAACACTCCTTTCCCCATTACGTAACATTGTAATCTCATTTTCTCATCATCTCATTTTCTCATTCCAGTAACACTCCCGCTCCGATTCGTGATACGCCACACCGAAACCTTTAAGATATGTAGTAATTTTGTAGTAATTTGTAGTAATTTCATTTTTGGCCTTTCTACCCCCCAGGGGTATCAAAACTACGAATTCCGTAATCTTTTTTACGAATCCTCTCAACAACCTTTACGGATTTCGTCGTATATCCTACCATTACACTCAACTTGTAAAAAATAGTTAGAATATAGTTGTTTCGCCATTGCATTCCAACACCGATATTCAACGCCGTTAATCTCTCATTTTCTTCGATTTCCATCGATTTTTCCCACCCATTTCTCCCCATTGTAGTAATTCCCCTCCGCTTGCGTATTCATCTTTAAGCTTTGTAGACCTCTACCCCCTCCCCCTATTTTCACCCCGTTCCCGCCCTTCTCGCTGCCCTCCACGCGGGCATCTCCGGTCTCCCGACGGGAAAGGGTTTCGAGACCGGACCGGGGACGGTCCCTCCCTCCGGCGGCGGGGCGGAAGGGGATGGGAGCGGGGGCGAGGGTGTTTTATATCGCCGATGGGATGGGCGTGACGACGGGTGCGGGGTGCGCCGGACAACGGCTCCTCGAACATCTCCCCGCGCCCGTCGCTATGAGGGATATCATGTCTGCTGAGGATGGATACATGAGCGACGGCATCGCCGAGATGCGGTCGCTGTACGGCAAGCCCGTGCTGGGGCCCGGGGCCGAGGCCATGGAGCCCGCGCCCGTCGCCGTGCCCGACGGCACCTGCGTGGTCAGGACCGACGGGAAGGGCGGGGCGACCGTGGACCAGATAGGGATGGCGGAGTACCTGAGGGACCTCGGGTTCCGCTATGTGGACAAGCGCGTCTACCGCTTCGACGGGCGGTTCCTGATACCCGCCGACAAGCAGGACCTGTGCGACGAGATGGTGCTCGCGGCCAGGGCCACGGGGCAGAGGGCCATGGTCAACACGTCGATGAAGGACAACGTCGTGTCGTACTGGACCACCATCGCCAATCCGGAGAGGATGATGGGGACGGTGTCCCCGGCCGACATGATGGACTACGACGGATGGCTGATACCGTTCGAGAACGGCATCTACAACGTCGGGAAGGCGGGGCTGATGCCGTTCACCCCCGACGTGCTGTTCAAAGGCCACATCCACGCCGACTACGAGCCGGGCATCGCATTGGACCCGGCCGTGGACATGCGGATGCGGAACATGTATCTCCGCATCTTCGGGTCCGAGGCGGTGCTCGACTTCTTCCTGCTCGCCACCGGATACACTCTCTATTCCCCGGTCCTCTCGCCTCCCGCCATATTCATCCTGCTGGGAGGGGGGGAGACCGGGAAGTCCGCCATCCTGAATGTATTGGAGGCCCTGCTCGGCCCCGACAGGGCGGCCAACATGAGCCCGTCCAAGCTGAGCACCCAGTTCGGTCTGGCGAGGCTCAAGGGCATGGCCGCCAACCTGTGCGACGAATCCGGCATCAGGTCCAGGTTCTCGCTGGTCGACAGCGACCTCCTCAAGGCCATATCCGCAGGGAGGCCGTGGGATGTGGAGCAGAAGTTCAGGGATGTGGAGAAGTACAGGAACGAGGCCAAGCTGTGGTTCGCCGCCAACAGCATGCCGGACCTGGGGGACACGTCCAGCGGTATGATGAGGAGGGTGTACATCTTCCCCTGCCTCATCAAGCAGAGGGCGAGCGACAGGCTCTACGACGCCATGACCACGCGCGAGGCGCTGGCATGGCTGGCGTACCATTCCCTGTATGCGTTCATAATGTTCAAGTGGGGCGGGACGGAGAAGTTCGCCGCCCCGAAGGAGATGGAGGATATGAAGATAGAGTTCTGTCTGCAGGATTCCATATCGGAGTACCTGTATTCGTTGTGCGAGACCCTGGACAACGACACGCTCCGCGAATGGTTGGACGGTCGCGTCATCTCCGACCTGTACGACGACTACAAGAATTTCACCATGGAATGCGGGAGGAGCCTGCCCGTCATGCGCAACACCTTCAGGTCGAGGCTGTGCACGGAGTACAGGCTGGTGACCAAGAGGAGGACGTTCAGGGACGGGGTGAAGGTCACGTCCCTGATGGTCTTCGAGAAGATGATCACCCCGCCCATCGAGAAGCTGTGCAGGAGGATAGAGGACGAGGAGAAGGACGGGGATGGGGACGGCGGCGCTCCGGACGGGGACGCCGAAGATGTTATATCCGAGGGTGGAGATACCACTCCAGAGGGTAGAGAATGACCGTTTGCACGTTATGCGGAAGGGTTGGGAGGAACATGCGCATCGGCGAGCCCGTATGCAGGGGCCCGGTGTGCAACTGGTGCTACGAGACCAGGGTCGCGAGGGAGCTGGCGAAGTCCAAGACGATCGAGGGCGGGGCATGGGTGTTCCGCTCCTCCGACGGGTTGACCGTCAGCGACGACCCCTGGTGGGTCGCCCACGAGGTGGCGTCGGCGCTGAACCCGGATGCGGGGGAGGAGGAGGTCTGCGGTATGGCCGAGACCGCCGTCACCGTCCCGCCGATGAAGGGCGGGGCATGGACCGTCTTCGGCATCAGGGTGCCGTGGATGTCCCGCGTGCTCCTCCAGAGTCCGGCGAAGCTGATCCCTTCCATAAACTGATTCAACTCATTCCAAACCCTTTTATACTTTCTAAGAATACATATCCTTGCCCGTGCCCGGGATGCACAGGAACGCTGCGAGGGGGCGCGGGCGAACCCATGGAGGATTGGGACCGTGATACTGGAGCGCATAGGGACCTGGGTGCTGTTCAGCCGTGAGGACGCGAGATTCACACTCGAGGCCGACTGGCCCCTGACCGCCTCCGCCGTCGCGGACGCGGTGCGGATGCTGGAGGCGGAGGCCCGGTGCAAGGCGCCCGCGGACCTCACGGTCTACAAGCTGGTGGACGACGAAGAGAAGAAGGAAGAGGAGAGTGGGATGACTACCATCGGAGAGATCGAGAAGGAGATGAAGGAGATGAACGACAGATATGACCTCCTGGCCGGGCAACTGGAGGAGGTGCTCGTCGAGCTCAGGGCCGTGGGCATCGCGGTGGAGAAGCTCAAGGCGAACGTCAAGAGCATGCAGGACGAGATAATATGATTCCCCCGACATCGAAGGACGTGGCGGAGAAGGTCCCGTCGAGCTACGGGAGGGCGAAGGGCGAGGAGATGGAGAAGAACATCCTCCCGTGCATCTGCGGGGCGAAGCCCCGGCTGATACCCGTGTGGAGCAACATAGTGTTCTTCAAGTGCCCGGAGTGCGGGAGGTCGCAGATCGCCGGATTCCTCCGCCGCGGGGAGGCGGTGTTCGCGTGGAACGAGGAGATGCGGAGGATACGCGAGATAATCGACACGCACCCCGACAGGGACGGGCACGAGGACAACGAGATCGAGTTCGTGTCCGAGCTGAACGCGGAGTGGACGCCCCTGTCCGACGCGTACGACGCGCTGGTGAAGGCGAGGAACGCGCTGGAGACACGCGCCCCGCTGTATTTCCGCAAGGACATGATGCGCATATTCGAGGAGGTGGACTTCCTGATGAGCGTCATCATATGCGACCACAAGTCGATGCTCTGGGACGGAGGGTCCGTGCTCGGCATGATACAATCCGAGAACGAGAGGAAGAAGAATAAAGAGAAGGAAGGTGATGAAGAATGCTTATGAACGATGTATTCGGACCGCTCATCACGGAAGCGATGCTGAAGAAGAAGCCGACCGAGCCCCCGGTCATGAGGGTGGACTATAGCATCCCCAGGCAGGGATGGTCCATGATGAGGGATGAGCCTACGTGCTGGGCAGACATGCCGCTGTGGGAGGATGAGGACGATGGAAGAGAATGACTACAACTACTACGCTCAGCTGGCGGCGAGGACGAATTGCAATATCGCCCGCTTGCTCGGGATGTCCGACGAGGAAATCGGGAAGCTGAATGTCAGCTTCGAATCGAAGAGGAAGTCCGAGGCGCTGAAGAGGAGGGCCGAGCTCGAGGCACAGGAGAAGGAGCGCGAAGAGAAGATGGCGCAGATCGAGGCGCAGTGGGAGTATCGTCACGAGCCGGAGCCGTACGCCCCGGGCATGTTCAAGGACGCGCGTTGCGAGTATCCGAACGGGACCTACATCAGGGAGGACCTCAAGCCCCAGGATCCGAGCAACGGCCTGAAGCTGACGAGGATCGGCTCATACTGTCCCGAATGGACCGATGATGGGCATCCCATCCCTCCATGGAAATACAACGGAGGAGAGGACTACTTCCTGGAGTTCGATGACGGCAGCAGGCTGGAGAGCTTCCATTACCCGGATCTCAGTGAGACCAACTACGCCGACTTCCCGCACATGCAGGTCATGGGCGAGCAGGCGGGCAACAGGGTGAACGCGAGGGACCTCACGTTCTTCCCCGATGTGCTGAACTCCATCATCCCCATCAAGGACCTCGGGTTCTACATCGTGACGATGGAGGGCATCTGCATCCTGGTGTCCTGCTACTCCTTCCAGAACGGATACTACAGCACATCCATCACCCTGAAGCACAGGGACAAGCTCGTGGAGCTCGGCAAGGGTTGTGCGCAATGGGTCAGTGATTACTATGGAGACTACATGGAGTGATTGAAATGGCGATAAAAGCGATATGCGATGGATGCAAGAAGGAGTTCGAGCTCAGGTACGGCAACACCGGAGGTGTGAACGTGACCGTCGACTACTGCAACGGCGAGGTGAGGACCTACCAGCTCTGCACGGACTGCTGCAAGAACGCTCAGAGAGGTATCGAGGACATCGCGCAGGCCAAGAGGGATGCGGAGGCGCTCGTCGCCGATGCGAAGAAGGTGGCGGGCAAGGTCCCCCTGAACAGGATGGCCGAGATCCTCGAGAAGAAGAACGTCTACGACCTGGACAGGATAACGATGTACCTGCTGGAGTGCTGCGGGTACACGCTGGTATTCCCGTACAGGAAGGCCGGACGCAACTCGCCGTGGCAGGTCAGGTGCATCGGGTACGATGCGCCGTCATCGGCGTTCCCGTCGAGACCGCAGGCGGTGGACACGTTCGCCGTGTGCAATGACCTGCAGTTCTATGCCGTGCCCGGGTCGAGCGGATGCATGCCCCGGGTCGCCGATAGGACGCTGTGGGGATGCGAGTCGGACATGGCGAGGTCGTTCATCATGAAGGACAACAACGGGGATTCGATGATCGTCAGGCTGGTGGATACGAAAGCATTGAAAGAGAGGAGGAAGAAGGATGAGTGAGACGAGGAAGGTGTATCACTGCCCGTGTTGCAACGGCAGTTTCCCCGAGGACGAGATGGCGGCCTACAGGGACAAGGGAGAGTGGAAGGTCATGTGCCCGGAGTGCCTAGACTGGACGGAGCTCAAGCCCATCCAGTCCGAGGGCTGGTACCTGGACGCCTCGGCCGGGTCCGAGTACCTCGGCACCACCGAGGAGGTCCTGCGCAGACTGATAGCGGGCGAGAGCCTGGGCGTGGTCCGCCGGGATCGGGACAGTCCGGACGTCGAGGTCACCATGAGGAGCATCCTCGAGTACGAGATGACTGAGAACTACGTGGCCCCGCCGAGGTTCAAGGACGTCTACGACGACTTCGACTGGGGCAAGGCATGGCTGGACGGGAGGCTGACGGGCTATTCCCCCGCCGACTACCTGACCGAGATCCTGAACGACGAGGACACGAAGGAGGTCGGCACGCTGTGGAACCGCCTGATATACATCGGGGTGGCCCGATGATACCGCCGGGCAAGTGCGCACCCTGTCCCATCTGCGGGAAGGACCCGGGCATGATCATGACCGGGATCGGGCTGGAAGGCCTGAGATACGTCATCAGATGCGACTCGTACATGAGCAGGCCGAGGTCCATGCCCGGCGAGCATTACGTCTCGACGGACAGGATGCAGACCGGAGAGGAAGCCGTGGAGCAATGGAACGCGCTATATGAAAAGAAGGAAGAATGAAAGAGAGGTGATTGGAATGGTGAAATATACGGAAGAAGAAGCAGAGAAGATCCTAAGGGAGATGTTCGCGGACGATGATACGCCGGACTGGCATGGCACGACCGGGGGGAATGGGCAGAAACCGCCTCTTCCTCCTCGCTCCGCCGTTCCGCTGTATGCATCGCCCATAAAGTTCGACATCTCGCCCTGGTCCCTGCTGGAATGCGCTGTGGATGCCATCCATGTCGCATCCGACAGGATGCAGGAGCTGAAGAGGCAGGTGGAGGAAGAAGCGGAGAATCTGGACAGGACGCGTAAGAGATACGAGTTCGAGGTCGAACGTCTCAAGTCGCTCAACGGCATAGTCGACCCCATTCAAATGGAGTACGCCTGCGACAGGAGGCTCCCCTTGGACAAGAGGGACAAGTTCCGCGGCATCTGCCTGGGCGAGCCGATGATGGATAGGGAGCTGGAGCACCTGGAGAACCCCTGGAACTACATCACCGTCGGAGATACGGTCTCCGAGACGTTCTACAGGAACGGCGTCATCCCCGCCCTGTCCATCTTCGACGGCAGGACGCGGCGTGCGGACACCACGGCCTTCTTCTCCCTCGTGGAGGGCAAGGAGATGGCGAAGGTGTGCAACCCGCCGGGTATGCTGACCGAGGCGCTGTTCACCGCCATCGACATCAAGATCACCAATCTCGGTGGACTCATCCTCGTGGATGGCGAGGAGGACCTGGCGGTCCTGCCGTGCATCGCACTGGCCCCCGAGGGATACACCGTCGTCTACGGCGACCCGGGCAATGGCATGGTCAAGGTGGCGGTGAACGATGCATCCAGGCGCAGGGCGCAGGAGCTCATGAACGAGATGGAGTGCCTCGAGGGCCACGACAACGTGAGGATATACAAGGAGATGAAGAAGAGGCTGGAGGGGAGGAGGTGACCGACCTCCAACCCTGCCCCAGATGCGGTTCCACCCGCCTCGTGTTCGAGGCGACGCGGAACGTATCCGACGAACCGTTGTTCGTCAGGTGCAAGGAATGCAAATACAAAGGGCCCAGGGGAACCTTCGTGGTTCAGGCGGCCGAGAGATGGGACAGATTGGACAGAGGGGATAAGGAATGATGACTAGATTCATGTGCCGCTTCTGCGGGCGCGTCTTCACCAAGGAGGAAGTATCGACTCCGATGACGTCGCCCGGAGCCGCACCCGGCGATTGGGTCTGGATGCGCGTATCGTGCCCGGCCTGCAGGAGAGGACGGGACGATTGGTACGTCCCAGAGAGGGAGTGGAAGTACAGATGGTCGGACGCCGTCAGGTATCAGAGGAATGCGGGAACGAAGGGGGTGGTCGGATGATGGACATCATTCCGGGGAGGTTCTGCTCGAAATGCGGTCGCCCCCTCTGGGCCGTCCCGATGGATATCGGGTATGTGGAGGTCATCTGCATGCACTGCGACAACGGAGGGGATGAGGAATGAGAGGGTCGAGAGACGCCATGGTCCCGGACGAGGAGGACAGGGAGTTCATGAAGATGGTGGACAGGGCCGGGTACCTGGCCATCGCCAAGGGCAACCTGCACGAGGCGCAGAACTGCCTGGACATGGCCGAGTCCATCATGACGGTGGACATGGACGGTCCGGAGTACGCGGACCTGTCCCACCAGTTCAAGATCATCGGCGGTAGAATATGGGAGCTGGAGAAGCGGGCCGAGGGGATGCAGAACACTCTTACATGGGACATCGCATGGAGGGCCAATCCGCCGGAGGGGGAGGAATGAGGCCTGAATTCAAGCCGTGCCCCATCTGCGGGCGTGAGATGAATGCGGACCGCAACCTGTATTTCCTCGACATAGAGAGCGAGTATCTGACAGAGTTCAGCCATGTCTGCAACTACGACGACATCCACGACCCCTCCAACATCACCGTCAGATGGGACGAACTCAATGAGAAGGAGCGGATATACGCCAAGGGGGAATACGAGGATGCCGTCGAAGGGGTGGACACGCTTCTCCTGCAGTGTCCCTGCGGGTTCGCCTTCAGGGTCGATGCGGAATGCGTGAACTTCCCCGAGCCTCATTGGTTGGATGCTCTGAAGGAGCTGGCCAATAGGAGGGCGGCATGACGGTGACGAGGATAGATATAAGAGAGGTGTTCGGATGGACGCGCAGATGTCCGAAGTGCGGGAGCAAGCCGACATGGAGCTTCTCCTCCAGCCTCGGAGGCGTGCCGTACCATGTGAGGATCAATTGCCCGGAGTGCTCATGGGTCCGTGTGGGCCCGTGCAAGACACTCAGGGAGGCAAGGAAGGAATGGAACAGATTGGTGAAACAGTACAGGAAGATGGGAATATGAGCGATGATGTGAATCATCCCGTCCACTACGGCGGGGAGGAGAACGCGTATGAGGCCATCAAGGTCATCGAGGCGTGGGACCTGGATTTCAACCTGGGCAACACCGTCAAGTATATCGCCCGTGCGGGGAGGAAGGACCCGAGCAAGAAGGTCGAGGACCTGGAGAAGGCGAGGTTCTACCTGAATCGCGCCATCGAAAGGGAGAAGAGCAGGGCCCCTCCGGTGAAGAGCTCTCTCGACAGTCTCACGACCGCATATACCGTACCTGTGTGTCTCAAGTGCGGAGGAAGCCCGCAGATCCTGTTCGGTACGGACGGGGCCGTATATGCTCGGTGCCGCAAGTGCGGCTGGAAGACCGGGGCCCGCGACACCGAGGAGCAGGCGATCTCCGCATGGAGCGGACAGATGATGTTCGGGAAGAAGGAGGATATGCGATGTTCGATGGAGCAGTGAGCACGAAGGACCATTGCTGGGAGATGGTGACCACAGCGAATAAGGAGGAGAAGCTGTCCGGATGGTGCGGGGAGGTGAGGAGGTTCCTGGACAGGCTGCAGGCCATGGAGGACTACACCAGATACGAGAAGGACATGGCGCGTATCGCCGACTCCGTCACCGAGGCCGCGGTCGCCCTGAGCAAGCTCCGCTACGAGCTGGCTGAAGTGGGGCAGATGTACTGCGAACAGCTCAAGGAACTGGCGAGAGAGGCCGAGAAGGATGACTGGCGTGCATGAGAAGCGGTCGTACTGCAAGTACAAGCACCCCGACCTCCACGTCTACGGCATCGAGGTCACCTATTTCGCACCGGGAGGCGGGGAGACCACGGAGAAGCTGGTGGAGTTCGTCAGGGGCCCCGGCCCCGGGGAAATCATACTCAGGCACGCGGATGGGCAGGAGATCATCCGCCTGCCCTTCGCGGGGATTATGAGGCTGAAGGATGCGATGGAGGCTGTGATGGATGATGCATGGTGGGATATGAATGAAGAAGAAAGAGAGCAGGCAAGAACCGAGTTCTTATGAGATAGGATGGGTCGAGCACAGGTATAATATAATATACACCCTGGACATATACGATCTCTATCAGGCCACTTGTGACCTGATAGATTGCATGCCCGAGGAAGGGTCGAAGGACCTGCGCGAACTGTTGTGCAGGACCAGGGATGCGCTGTACGAGGAGCAGAAGGTACTGTCGCAGAAGTACAACGAGGAGTACATCGAACTCCTCAAGGCACGTGATGAACTGAAGAAACTGAAGAAGGAGAAGAAGAAGNAGAAGAAGAAGGCGAAGAAATGACTACGGAATTCTGGCAGAAGGAAGCCCTGAACTGCAGGGAGATCGTGGGTGTGTTGGCATTCAAGGCAGTGGACCTCATCCTCATGCCGTCGCAGGAGACATACAACGAGTTGCGTATGATGGTGCTCATCAACTTCGCGGACACGTTCAAGGCCAGCGAAGAGCTCCCTGATGACTACACGAAAGAGAACGCGAAGTTCCTGCTCGACCGTGCCAAGAATGAGATGATCAGGCACTGGAGGACAGCCCTCGAAGTCGACAAGGACCATGCGGACGAAGCCCGCGAGTGGCTCGACAACAAGGTCATAGGGGCCGCTCTCGCCATGTCGAGGGATGAGGAGAAGGCGAAGGTCTCCGGGTACCTGGATGAGCTGAAGGAAGTCAAGCCCCACGAACTGCTGAGAGGGAGATGAATGAGCTGGCTCCTCGTGTTCCTCCTCATGCTCGGCCTTCATATCCTCGAGGACTTCCACATCCAGGGGAAGATGGCCGAGATGAAGCAGAAGGCGTTCTGGAGGCCGTACTGCGAGGAGCGCCCCGGACTGTACGAGAAGGACTACCTCGTGGTGCTCCTTCTGCACGGGATGGGATGGTCCATCATGGTCTCCCTCCCGCTCCTATGGCTGTTCTTCCCGGACCTGCCTCCGGTGCTGTTCTGCGCCATCGTTGTCAACGGGCTGCTCCATGCATACATCGACGACCTCAAGGCCAACAAGCTGGAGATAAACCTCATTCAGGATCAGACGGCGCACATGGTGCAGATACTGGCCATCATGGCGCTGGCATGGGTGATACTATGACGTATATGGTATATGTGGCGGGGACGTTCAATGTCCTCACGGAAGGGCACAGGAAACTGCTGAGAACGGCCGTGGCCGAGATGGAGGGCTTCAGACATCTGGACGTGTATGTGACCAGCGGGGATTGGATGAACAAGTCCGTCCCCGTCAGGAACTGGGCGTGGAGGGTCAACGATGTGTATAGATTCCTCGTGAATGAATGCGGGTTGGACCCGGAGCAGTTCGATATCCGGCCTTTGAAGCTCGTGACGGGGCATGAATTCGACAACTGCGATGCGACCGATACCCTCGTCTGTTCGTCCGAGACCAGGGCGAATGCCGAGAAGCTTCTGCCCGATAGGGAGGACGGTATCAAACTGGTCGTGCTGGAGCGCGACCCGGAGATGCCCTCGGCGACCGAGACGATAAGAAAGAGTATGAACCGCGAACGCATAAGGGTGGTGGTCAGATGGTGAAAGAAGAGTATTCCGAGACCGAGTATGCCAGAATCGATGCGCTGTACAAGTGGATCGATTACGACGCCGATGCCCGCAAATGCCTAGAGCTCGCCAGAAAACTGGATGAAACGAGGGAGACCCTGAAGGGCCTGGCCTCGGCCATGGACATGCTGGCCCCATCGCTGTGCCCCAAACTCAAGGATATCAGGAGCGAGCTGTGGGAGCTGTCGAAGGAGATGGAGCGCGAGAGCTCGCGCAAGAGCTGGGAATGGGCGAGATACACGAGTATGGTCATAGCGGACGACCCGAGGGAGGCGAAGGAATGTCTGGCGGAGCACTGACCGACTACAGCACATATCCCACCTTCTACATGCAGGAATGGGCGAAACGCGTGGAGCTGGAGAATCCGCTGCTCGCGGGACTCCTGAGGGACGAGATGCGCCTTCTGGACGCATACGACTACTACATGTCCGGCGACACATCGGAGGAGAGCATCGGGAAGGCATGGAAGGAGTTCTCGGACAGATGGCTCGGGAATCTCGATGCCGTCACCGAGGACGTGCTGGAGCGCGTCCTGAGCTCCATCAAGGCCGGATATCGGGCGGAGGAATGACCTCCCCCATCCAAACCCTTTAATATTTTCATCATATATCATCTGATGGGAGTAATATCCCAGGAAGAGTATATGGACTTCGGAGAAGCGTTACGCGCCATGAAGTTCGGCGCCAAGTGCAGGAGGATCGGTTGGAACGGAGAGGGCATCTATATCGCCATCTGTCGTCCCAAGAGCACGGTCAGTCCCGACGACATGACCGGGCCGTTCATCTACATCGACACCTACCGCTTGAAGTCGGACAACCCGTTCGCACCCCGTTGCAGGGTGCCCTGGCTGGCGAGCCAGACGGACATGCTGGCGGATGACTGGGAGGT
>CAVIUM010000002.1:0-99034 GCA_963645865.1 Lachnospiraceae bacterium | reverse complement strand
ATCCGTGAAAAAGCAGTAAAACTGCGGATATCATCCGCGATTTAGCAGTGAAATCGCGGATGGTCCGGACCAGGTCTTTCTTCCGTGGCCCGTCTGATGCAGTCCAGATGGTACCTGACGAAGTACGTGAGGTCGTTGTCCGATTCCGACATGCGGTACGCTTCGAGGTAGCGCCCCTTGGTCCTCCCGATGACCGTGGATATCGGGATCCGGCGGATATCGCATCCTCCTGCCAGGGCGCATCTGTAGAACATGACGCGGGCTGTTCTGCCGTTCCCGTCGACGAAGGGATGGATGTGGCCGATCATGAAGTGGACCACGATCGCCCTCACGACCGGGTGGAATCCGGGATCTTCCGCGAACCTGCAGAGGTCTCCGATCATCCTCGGGATTTCCTCGCAGGACGGAGGGACGTAGCAATCGCTCCTCTCCCCCGACGGGTCCCCGACGACGATGTCGTCGCTCTCCCTGAAGCGGCCCTCCCAATGCGGATCGTCCAGGGTGCCTTCGGTCACCGTGCGGTGGACCGTTCCGATGAGGTCGGGGGTGAGTCTGCTTCCATCGACCTCCAGCATCGCCCTGTAATCATCGGCGATCATCCTCTCGCTGAGGTCCTTGGGCTCCCGACCGGAGAGTAGCATGTCCTCCGCGACATCCGTCGGGGTCGTCGCACCTTCCGTTTGACTCGATGCGGTGGCTTCAACAATCAGAGCGAGTCCCGACTCTCCTGTTCCGAGTCCGTCGATGAAGCGGAGGTCCTCGAGCATCCCTTCCGTCAGGTTGAGCGTGAATCTCCCGCACCCGATCGTGATGACTGATGCGGTACGAGCCCTGAGGTGCCTCATGACCCTCCATACGGCGTCCGCATCGTACGGTTCCGGCGTGCGGTAGTAGACCTCATCCCAGCTCAGGTATCTGCGGTCGTACTCCTCCGCGAGGGAGAGGATGCCATCGTCCGCCATGAGCGACGCGATCTGCTTCTCGGATGCCTCTGCAGGGGTCGGGATCCTCCTCATGGGATGGGGATAGCGGTGCAATTTATCAGTGTTTCGCAAGAATTTGTCGTTACGTATGAATCATAACCTTTATATGCAGGGAGTGAATCCACGGGATGCCCGTGTGGACGTAGTGTAGCTGGTTATCACTTAACCTTGCCAAGGTTAGAACTCGGGTTCGAATCCCGGCGTCCGCACTCATCTCTCAATATTCTCCGACCACCGAGAGGTCTGCATTCCAGAGCATTCGTCGAGTGTTTCGTTCACCTTTCCTGTCATCAGCCTCGTCCGTATCCGATGATTCATCCTCCAGGTACGAGATTACAACATCGCGTTTGGCTCTGATCCACTTTTGTCCATTGCGGTGCTTGTTTGATGGCCATGGTCCGATGATGTTCTTGGCATGAACCGTTGCGATTTTGGCTTTGGTAGAGTTCTTCGAGGGCTCTTCATCGAGTTTCCTGAGAGCCTTATGTGGCCGAGGGCTGTCGTATTCAATCGTGACATGCTTGTCAACGGTCTTGGCCATGGTCTCGTGATTGCCCGTTTGAGTTTTGACGGGCTCATCATAGATATTATCACCGTAGATTTCGGCGTTTTGAGAACGGATTGTCTTACGGGAGCGCGCCATCAGTGACCCCCGTATGATCCGTAGCAGTATGTTTCGGCAGTCTCCCCATCAATGCCGTAAATCTCTAAATCGGATCTGTCCAGTCCATCGGCTGGATCGCATCTGACTTTCGCATATGCGGCAATCTTGTCGAGCCACTCCTTGGAAGGTTTCTCGCCCACATCGTAGAAGAAATGGGCTGCTCCGTCCTCGGATATGACCTGGAGCATCCTGCACACGTTGCGCATCGCGCGACGAGATTTCACGAGTTCGATGATCAGTTCGTCTTTTGAGAGCTTCTCGAGCTCTTCCCATTCGCTTGTCGTTTTTTCACCTCCCTTCAAGTTCTGAACATCAGAGACCTGAAGGGATGAAAAAGATTCTGTGATGATGCTCGGATTCATCGGACGACCTCCGAGCAAGTTTCGCACTGTTGCCCTCCATCCAGGGAAGGCATCGGAATGCTGCTCTCGCCAGTCATGATTGAATCGACTCGGCCACGGTAGATAAAGGAATCCCGCCGAATCAATATTCGCGATATGCGGTCAGTGTTGACTCCGGGGCGCTTCTTGAAATAGGTGATTCCGTACACGCGCCTCTCCGAATGCCAATCGGCCAATCGGTGGGATTTTATCGGAATCCGCCATCGCACCGGTCATGATACAGTGTCCGCGCGGGACGAGGGATTTCCTCCCGGATGAGATGGAGAGGCGCAGGTTCTACGAGGGGAGGCTCAGGGAGACCGCCCGGACCTTCGGATTCAGGGAAGTGGAGACTCCGATCTTCGAGGATTCGGAGCTCTTCGTGCTCCGTTCCGGTCCCAACGTCCTCAAGGAGCTCTACGCGTTCGAGGACAAGGGCGGCAGGTCCATCGCGCTCCGCCCGGAGATGACCGCCCCCGCGGTCAGGATGTTCGTCAACGGCATGAGCAACGACCCGAAGCCGATCAAGATGTTCTACTTCGGACAGTGCTTCAGGTACGAGAGGCCGCAGAGCGGCAGGTACAGGGAGTTCTTCCAGTTCGGCGCCGAGATCATCGGCAGCGCCACCCCCCAGACCGATGCCGAAGCCATCGCCATGGCGTCCGCCATGCTCGGCTCGCTGGGTCTGAAGGATTACAGGCTCCGCATCGGGCACATCGGGGTCCTCAGACAGAGGATCGCGGACATCGGCGTCCCGAAGGAGAGGACCGCCGAGGTCCTCCAGAAACTGGACAAGAAGCTCTACGACGAGGCGCGCCCGCTCCTGACCGATATGGGCGTGTCCGAGCAGGACATGGAGGACCTGTTCGCTCTGACCGAGACGGTCGGAGGCACCGAGGTGCTCTCCAAGGTCCCGGGAGAAGCCGGCGACTGGCTCAGGCAGGTCGTCGCTTATCTGGACGCCATGGGAGTCCGCGACCTGGAGATCGACCTCGGGGTGGTCCGTGGATTGGACTACTACACCGGCATGGTGTTCGAAGCGGAAGCTCCAGCATTGGGGGCGGAGAAGCAGATCTGCGGAGGCGGGTCTTACACGCTCTCCGAGCTCTTCGGAGGGGAGAGGGTCTTCTCCACCGGCTTCGCCATCGGGTTCGACAGGGCCCTGCTGGCACTTGAGAAGGAAGGCGCGGTCTACCAGCAGAAGGGCATCGACGCCTACGTCCTCTGCGCGTCCGATGACGTCAGGATCGAGGCGGCGAGGATCGCCGCATCCCTCAGGGCCGAGGGCCTCTCCGTGGACCAGGACATAATGGACCGCAAGATGGCCAAGGCCATGAAATCCGCCTCCACAGTACGTGCCAGATACGCCGTCATAGTGGGTGCCAGGGACCTCGAGAACGGGGAAGCGACGCTCCGCGACATGGAATCCGGGGAGCAGTCCCAGGTGAAGATCGGCGAACTCGCCTCGCGCATACGCGCACGAACAGGTATTATAAGGCGCGGTTATTCGGGATGACAATCTCAGAGTGATATCATGGCGATATTCCTATCCGAAGGCGAGCAGGTCATACGCAGGTACAACTGCGCCAAGGTGGATTTCAAATCATCCGACAGCACCCTGGACGCGTTCGGGCTCGGACGCAGGCAGGCCACCACCGACTGCACCGTGACCGTTACGAACAAGCGCGTGATCTACTTCGCCGAGTCGGCGACGCCGTCGGACCGCACCCAGATGCCCTCGATGCACTCCCAGGAGGCGTTCGTCGACAGGATCGCGGCCATGGAGTTCATACAGGCTGAGAACAGGAGGCATTCCACGTTCCCGTTCGCCATGGCGATCATCGGATTGGTCGTGACGATCATGGCCCTGATGGCCGGGAAGACCGTGTTCCTCGTTCCGGGGATAGTTCTCCTGGCGATGGGATTGGCGATATTCATCCCGTCCCTGCTCGTGGTCAAGCCCATGATGCTCATGAGGGTCAACACCACCGCCTCCGACGGCGGCATCCACGTCTCCGGACTGAGCCCCCGCGAGGAGGACTCGCTGTCGTTCTACATGGTCCCCAACCCCGACTTCGTCAGGATGTCCAGGGAGATCGGCGCCCTCGTCCTGGATCTTCAGAACAGGGGCGACGAGTGCATCTCCGACTGGAAGGACGAATGAGCTCCGACACAGTCCTCGCCGAGGGCGAGGAGATAGTCCGCAGGTACCCGTTCACGGCAGTGGACAGGGTGGCGCTGTTCGCCGGGGCCGTCGTGCCCCTGCCCGGTTCAGTGGAATCCGAGGGCGTGCTGACGCTCACCAACAAGCGCGTCCTGGTGGATCTGGAAGCGAGTCAGAAGAGGAGCGGCAGCGCCGGGATGCATCAGGAGACCCGCCTGTCGGACATCTCGTCCATATCGTCGATGATGTCCAAGTTCGGGAGGGATCTGAGGGTCCCGATCATGCTGATCGTCGTCGGCTTCGTGATGATGTTCCTGCCGTACGTCTGCTTCGAGGAGACCGGCGCGCTGGACGTCGACGGCGAGTACCAGGACGGCTACAACGCCGGCGTGGAGCATTCCTATCTGTTGGAGTACATCGACGCCATAAAGGCCGGGAAGGTGACGCACACCATCCCTTACGGTTACTATTACACCCCTCCGGACCAGCCCTGGTCGTCGGAATACTACAGGGGATACACCGACGGCGTGGCCGTCGGAAAGGAGAGAGCGGCGCAGGACATCGAGGCGGACGCGGAGTTCTCCGTGCCGAAGGACCTGATGTCCACGGGCAATCCCGCCGGGATATCCATCGCGATCGCGGTGATCGGAGCGGTCGTCTTCGTGATGGGCTCCATCGTCTACGTGGTCTCGAACCGCACCAAGGATTGGGTCAACATCAGGTTCGGACAGGGATCGACGGGAATCTGCGTGAAATCCTTCGACGGCGGATGGCGCGGGACCGGGTTCCGCGCACTGACCGCCGAGGACCGCTATTGGGACATGACCCGCGAGCTGGGCGCCGCCATAGTGGAGATCAGGTTCCACAAGGAGACCCGCATGAGGGTCGTGGACGACGATGACGTGGTCATCGGGGACGATGAGGAGGAGGAGCCGGAGCGCGAGCAGCTCCCGCCCGCCCCCGGATTCGACGATGACGACGATTCCGAGGACGGGATGCTCATAATCGACGATGACGACGACGGTCCGGCCGTGGTCGGACCCTGGAGGGAGGAGCCATGAGGAAGATCGTTCTCGCGATGCTCGCCGTCGCGCTGATGGCATGCGTGCTGTTCGTTCCCGTGGGGGATGCCGATGCGGAGGATTCTTCGTCGACGTCCACCACCACGCCGACGATCCCCGATGGGGCCACCGTCATCGCTTCCGGGAAGTGCGGTACGGGCAACGGTGCGGCCGACTGGTCCTATGCCCGCAGCTCCTCGGTCAATTCACTGACCGTGAGCGATGGCAGCGTGGCCGTCAGGTCGAGCTCCTGGGGCAGTTGGACCTTGACGGGTCTGCAGATAACGAAATCCGGTGAGACCAATCCCGAGGTCATCACGGATATCCAGGTCTACACCCCGAACATCCTGTTCTCGGGGAATCCCGACCTGATCCTCAGCGGGAGCGTGACGGCGGAGTCGACGGCCATGAGGTCCATCGACCCGAAGACGCTGACCACCGGTAGCGGGTTCACGTCCGTTCCGGCGAGCATGTTCCTCAACTGCTCGAATCTGAGGACGGTCACATTGGGGGACGCGGTCACATCCATCGGGGCCAAGGCCTTCGAGGGATGCACCTCGCTCTCCTCGTTCGATGTGAAGAAGGCCACCGTGGATCAGACGGCGTTCAGGGGATGCACGAACCTCAAAACGTTCTCGGCCACCGGGAGCTCCGCTTACGACGCGGTTTCCGGGATGCTGTACACCCGCGGAGGGGAGACGATGTACCTCTGCCCCACGGGGAAGACGGGCACGATCAAGCTGTCCGACCTCCACGCGAATGCCAAGACCATCAATCTCGGCTACGCCGACGTGTTCTACTCGCTGGACATGCTGGGCAGCGACCGCTCGATAACGTTCGCCAACGGCGTCGACACGAAGGACATCAAGGCCAGGGGTCTGATCTACTCGACCCTCGGGATGAAGACGTCCTCGGTAGTCGAGACCGGGACCAACCAGGGCGATTTCACGATCTCGTACACCCTGTACAACGGCTGGGCCGTGGTCCAGGAGGACGGGACGTACGAGGGTGCGACCGCCTCCCTGTCGAACGGGACGATCCGGCTCACTTTGGAGGAAGGGAAGTACGCCGCCACGGCGTACCCCATGGGCGTCAGGACCCTGACGTACCAGGACATCGCCGGATTGAGCGCCGTCGACGGCTGGTCCGTGACGCTCGACTCCGTCCCGACCAAGACGGGGGTCGTCCAGGACATCGATGCGATCAGGATCTCGGTCAAGGGATACGTCGGATCGGATTCCGATGCCACCCTGAGCGGGACGGTCCGCTTCCACGGGATCGGTTTCGAGGTCACCTCGGTGTCGATAACCGCCTCGACCGCCGGGAACCTCCAGAATCTGACCATCGGCGACGGGATACCCGTCGGGAAGGACTCGTTCACCGGCCTGTCCGGACTGAAGTCGGTGAAGGCCGACTACGTCTCCGAAGTGGGGGAAGGCGCGTTCAGGTTCTGCACCGCGCTGAAGGAGGCCAGTTTCACGGCATGCTCCAGCTTCGGCGCCTACGCGTTCGAGAGCTGCTGGTCCCTGGAGACCCTGGACCTCGGCCCGAACAGCATAAAGTTCGGCGACGACGCCCTGAGGGGATGCAAGGCCCTTAGGCTTCTGACCGTCGGGATGGATGCGAAGATCGAGGGGGCGGGCGATGTCGTCGTGCTCCATCACGATATGACGGATACGAGCGACAAGACCTTCGAGGTCCACGGCGATTTCGTGCTCGTCACCTGGTGGTACGGCAGGACGATCCAGTACTCCGAGACCAACGACCAGGCGACCGCCGAGTCGATGGATTTCTACTACGGATCCCCGAACCCGACGACCGTGATCCCCGTCTCGGATGAGATGTACGTATGGGTCTCCACCGGACCGCTGAACACCAGCGGGCGCATCCTGGTGGTGTTCGACTACGGTCTGGGGGTCGGATACGACACCCAGAAGATCCTCACCGGCACCACCGCATCGGACCCCGGCTCCAGGATCCATCTGGGATACCACTTCCAGTACTGGACCCTCGACGGCACGAACCCGTTCGATTTCAGCACCGAGCTGATCCAGTCCACCGTTCTGACGGCAGTATGGAGCAAGGAGGACCCGGTCGATACCACTCCGATCTATCTCGGAGTGATCCTAGCGGCATCGGTCATAGCGACGTTCGCCGTTCTGGCCATCGGTCGCAGGAAGCATTGAAGAAGTAAGAGGGGCCCGAGGGCCCCGTTTTCACGGGAGGGCGTCGGCCCTCCCGATCACTTGGACCACTTGGGCTTCAGGGCACCGTACGCCAGGAGGGCGATGGTTATCGCCGATATGACGAAGCATATTGCCATGAACGTGGTGGCGGAGCCGTTGGGCTTCAGTATTTCGAGGTCGAAATCGAGGTTGTAGCAGAGGGTAGTGCTGCTCCACTCCGGCCGGATGAAGAAGGAAGAATCCTCTTCTATCACGAATTTGGACGTCTTCCCGACATAGATGGTATTGAACGACTCCGACAGCCCCTTCGTGTAGATGTAGATGTATTCTCTCTCCAACTCCTTCCCGGTGTTGTCGGTGACGCTGTTGATCCTCAGTTTCACGAGGTCTTCAACGTCCCCTTTGAACAGATCCGAGATGTTGTACGGGGCAAGACGGATGGTTCCATCCTTCCATTCGCCACCGTATCCGATAGTGGTGTAGTCCCATGAGTTCGCTTCGTACACATGAACCGTCCCTCCGATGTTGTCCATCAGCCGGGACCTGTCATCGCCGGTCGGCGGTGCCGCGTTCTGGGGATCCTTCAGGTATGCTTCCATCGCAGCGTGGTTCGAACTCCCGTCGATCATGTACAGGTAGTTTTCGTCCAGGTCGCCGGTGACGACGATCTCGAAATCCGCCTGGTAGATGTATACGGTGGACACCCTTCTCTCGTAGGTCTCCGCGGAGCTGTCGTCCGCGACCATCGGTGCGAGACAGACCAGTCCGAATACCGCGACGGCGATCAGGGCCGCAATCTTCCCGTTCATCACATCTCCCTCCTGTTCATCTTGTACGCTCCGAGCGCCAGGAACGCGATCCCCCAGACCACTCCGAGGGCGACCATCAGCGAGAGGTTGTCCGTGATGATCGTGGTGTCGACCAGTACGCTGAACAATCCCATGACGGAATACGTCATTCCGGACCCGAGGGTCATGACGATCGCATCGGGCAGGAGCCACGGCATCATCAGGACCGCGTTCACATCGTACACGAGGTACAGGACCAGCGAGAGCACGGGCAGGATCACCAGCAGGAGCATCAGGGGCAGCAGAGTCGAACCCCTCTTCATGAAGCATCCGACGCAGAACGATGTGGCGGAGAACATGAAGATGGTGACCACCGTGCAGAGGAGCGCGGATGCTATGTCGCCGCTGAAGAACGCGTCGTACTCCTGCATTGCCATCAGGGTGGCGAATCCGAACGCCATCAGGAATATCCCGAGGCACAGGACGAATCCGGCCAGGTACTTCCCGATGTAGAACTCCATCCTGGTCACTGGCAGGGGGAGGCTCATGTAGGCGGTCCTCTCCTTGAACTCGTTGGGGATCTGCGTCCCGCAGAGGACGGCGGTGAAGAAGCACACCATGGGGGCCATCAGACACAGCAGCGTTCCGATGTAGGACGTCGAACCCGTGCTGAGGTTCTTCATCAGATTCGCGAGGTCCTCGACGCCGAGGATCAGGATCGGGATGAGGACTGCCGCGAACATGAGGATGAAGGTCCATTTGTTCTTCGAGAACAGCTTCATCTGGTTGATGAAGATCCCGAGGATCCTCTTGATCGAGGAGCCGCCGTCGTAGGAGACGTCCCTGTGCGCTTCCGCGTCGGACAGCTTGTATCCGGTGTCGGCCCAGGTCCCGATGCGGTCCTCGTCGATGATCTCCTTCTCCTTGGCGAAGACGCTCTTCTTCTTTTCCGGCTCCGGGTTCCCGTTGATGTTGATGCCGACGGAGGTGTTCTTCGGCTTCTCCTCGACCGGCTGTTCGACCGGTTCCTCGGCCTTCCTGCCGAACTTCATCTGACATCATCTCCGCTGGTGAGCTCCATGTAGAGGGCCTCGAGGTTCGCGCCCTTCTCGTTCATCGCGAGGACTCCCAATCCGCTCTTGAACAGCACGTCGCCGATGTGGGCCTGCTGCTCCGGGGTTCCGGTGAACTGCACCTTCAATCCGCAGTCGCCCATCCTCTCAGTCCCCCTGACGCCCTGGCATCCCGAGATGTCCCTGATGTCAGCGGGAGCGAACGGGTTGACGGTCCTGATCTCCAGCGTGACGGAGTTGCCGTTCATGCCGTGGATCAGGGTGGAGACATCCCCTTGGACGATGACCCTCCCGTCGCGGATCATGGCGACGGAACCGCACAGTTCCGATACTTCGGATAGAATATGTGTGCTGATCAGCAGGCTCCTGTCGCGGTTCTTCAGCGCCGCGAGGGTCTGCCTGATCTCGACCATCCCTCTGGGATCCAGTCCCGATGTAGGTTCGTCGAGGATGATGGTCTCGGGATTGGGCATCAGGGCCTGCGCGAGCACGACCCTCTGCCTCATCCCTTTGGAGAACCCTCCGATCTTCTTGTTGCGCCATTCCCACATCTTGACCGTCTCCAGCGCGTCCCTGGCGCGGATGGCGGTCTCGCGGGAGTCCATGCCGTACATCCTGGCGACGTACTCCATGATCTCCGCGGGGGTGAACGCCGGATATGGCTCCGGCGTCTCGATGACGCATCCCACGTGCTGCATCGCGCGACTGTGGTCGCGGATGTCCACTCCGGCGATCCTCACGCTCCCGGAGGTCGGCTTCAGGAGTCCGGTGATCGCCTTCAGCGTCGTGCTCTTGCCGGCGCCGTTGGGTCCCAGGAGCCCCATGAACTCGCCCCGTTTGACGGTGAGGTTCACGTCGGAGATGGCGGCGAAGCTGCCGTACATCTTCGTGAGGCCCACGGCCTCGATGGCAGGTGAACTGTCCATGTCAGGCCATCGTGTCTGCGATACTTAACTGGATGGTCCGAGAATCTTCAAGCGTGCCTGTCCATCTCCTGATTCAGGAGGGCGTCCGCTCTGGGTATGAACTCCTCGGAGCGGCGCACGTTGCGGAAGGAGACGTGCGGTATGAGGGACGAGAGAGCTTTCGCGTCGTCGTAGAGGGCCTTCATGTCCGGGGATTTGACCCTGTACTCGCCCCTCATCTGCCTGATCACCAGCTGGGAGTCCATAACGAACTCCGCGGAATCCTCCCCGAGCTCGATGACCTTGGAGATGGCGGCGATCAGACCGCGGTATTCGGCGTAGTTGTTGGTGTGCGTCCCGAGGAACTCCGCGTGCTCGTGGATGACCCTGCCGTCCTTCACGATCACGATGGCGAACGCCGATGCCCCGGGATTGCCCCTGGAGCCACCGTCCGAGTAGGCAGAAATCAATAAATCAGCTCCCTGGCGACCCTGTTCTCGGAATCGACCAGGAGCACCTTGGCACGGATGGGCTCGTCGACGAGCTCGTAGGCCATGATGATGACCTTGTCGCCCTCGCTGCACAGGTGGGCGGCCGCACCGTTTATCGCGATGATCCCGCTGCCCCTCTCCCCGGGGAGCGTGTAGGTCTCGAAACGGCTGCCGTTGTCCACGTCGGCTATGGTGACCTTCTCGCCGACCCAGATCCCGCACCGGTCGAGGAGGTCCTCGTCGACGGTGATGCTGCCCTCGTAGTCGAGGCGCGTCTGCGTGACGGTGGCCCTGTGGATCTTGGAGCGGAGCATCCAACGCATGACCCCCATTCCGCAGGACTCTCTTAAGAACCTTGCGGAGGTACGGCCCGGCGATCGCCGTACCCCTGCGACCCTCTTCAGATGGGCGATCCGGGGTTCCAGGGCTGCGACGATGGCTTCGGTGCGTTCGGGCCTGTGCCAACCGTTCTCCTCGGTGAACACCGATCTGACGATCGGGACGATCCCGTCCAGCCTGTCCGTGTCGAGCCAGTCGAAGGATGTGACCAGCTTCAGCTGCTCTTCCGAGGTCTTCCTGAACGGTTTGAACTCGATTTCTGCATTCGGAGATATGTCCTCTGTAGGGAAATCGAACCAAAGCGACCCGCCGTTGTCGAACAGCGGTGCCGGTTTCAGCCATTCCAGCGTTTCCGCATCACGGATGATCCCGAAGTTGTTCAGATGGCGGTCGGTGTTCGCCATCAGGTAGTCCAGTACGATCATCCTGTCCATGGACGGGACGACATCCAGGCCATGTCCGGCGCACAGTCCGACGTAGAAATCGTAGACCGGTTCCCCTTCATCGCGGACCGAGGAGTACATGGCGCGGCGGGCGCTCATGAACTCCGTGTCGGCATCTATGAAGCATCCGCAGGAGCTCAGGAACTCATCACCGTGACGCACAAGCCCGTATCCGACGTGCTCGATCCCCAGGACGTCCATGATCCTCGAGGCGACGGCCTCGTTGTACGGCTCCTGTCCGGCCATCCTGCCTCCGGCCTTGAGCAGAACGCGTTCCCCGTCGATGACGACCCATCTCTTCCTGAGGTTGCCTTCGGTCGTGAGGTCGGGGGACCTCGGGTCGATCCCGTCCAATTCGAGATCGGCCCCGAACAGGAGATCCCCGACGTCCCCTGGGAACGGGTTCTCGAAGAAGTTCACGTCCTCCCATGCGATCGGATCACCCTCCGGTCTGATCCAATACTGGTCCGAGAGGCTCAGCGCGAGGGATCCCGGGAGGAGTCCGATTACGGCTCTGTTGCTGCGTTCGGTCTGAACGATCCGGAAGCCGAGACGGCTCCGGGGGATCGCGCGTCTCTCCCACCAGTCCGCCAGACCGGAGCAGAACCCGTCGTCGGGCGGGACCGTCCCATAGGGCATGTGTTCGGGGTTCCTCATCCCGATGACCCGCACCACGTATCCCCACGGATCGATCTCGATGTCCGCGACCTCGACATCCTTATGCATGAGGACATACGTCCGTGCATCGCTCATGGATGGCAGCATCGCATCGGATGATATGAACTCATGCGGAAAAAACCAAATATTGCTTTTCAGCGAACGTTCACTGTCTCGGACAGGCCCCGAACAGCCTGACCGTCTTCTGGCCGCGCTCGTCGATCTCGAACTTCGCGTCGATGTTGAACACCGTGCGCATGTTCTCCGGCGTGAGGATGTCCTCGGGTCTCCCTTCGGCGTAGATGCCCCTGTCGTGGATCAGGACGATCCTGTCGCAGTACCTCGCGACCATCGGCAGGTCGTGCGACACGATGACCACGGTCAGCCCCTTCTTCCGGGACAGGTCGGACACCAGGTCCAGCGCCTCGAACTGCATGTTGATGTCCAGATGCAGCGTGGGCTCGTCCATCAGGATGATGTCGGGATCCTGCGCGATCGCGCGGGCGATGATCACCCTCTGCCTCTCCCCTCCGCTCATCGTATTGATGAGACGGTCCCTCATGTCCGAGATCCCGGTGAGCTCCATGGCCTCGTCGACGATCTCCTCGTCCCTGGAGGACGGCCCGCCGAGCATGCTCTGGAAGGGCATGCGGCCCATGGACACCATGTCACGGACGGTGAACGCGAAGCGCACCTCGTTCGTCTGCGGTACGACGGCTATCGTCCTGGCGATGTCCTTCTTGGTCATCTCCTCCAGATCCGTCCCATCCAGCAGCACGCATCCGCTGTGGGGCGAGAGGTTCCTGTTGAGGTTCTTCAGCATGGTGGTCTTCCCGCACCCGTTGGGTCCGAGGATGCCCAGGATCTCCCCGTCCTCCACGTGGAGGTCCACCCCGTCCAGCACCAGGTGCTTCCCGTAGGTGTACGTCAGACCTCTCGTTTCCAGCGTCATCCCCAGCCCACCTCCCTCCTCCTGCGGATGAGCAGGTAGATGAACACCGGGGCCCCGATGAGGGATGTGGCCACGCCTATCGGCAGGGTGCCGTAGGCCGGGGCGATGATGTGCGCCATGTAGTCGCAGATGAGTATGAAGCAGGCTCCGGCGACGATGCTCAGCGGCATTATCACACGGTTGTCCGGTCCGAGCAGGATGCGGAGGATGTGCGGTATCACCAACCCGATGAATCCGATGACCCCCACGAAGGAGACCGCGGCGGCGACGATCATCGTCGATACGACGAGGACGAACAGCCTGGTGCGCTTGACATCCACCCCCAGGTCCATCGCATGGGCGTCGCCTATCATCATGGCGTTCAGAGGCTTCGCCTGGGTTATCAGGAGGAGCGAGCAGACGGTGATTATCGGCGCTATGAACGCGATCTCCTCGAAATCGGCGTTGCCCAGATTCCCCATGGACCAGAAGACGATCCCCTCCAGCTTCTCCCCGGCGATGAACGTCAGGAACGATACGAGCGCCGACAGCAGCGAGGACACCGCCACCCCGGACAGGATGAGCGTCTCGGTCCTGACCGTCCCTCCGGAACGGGCCATCGCGTAGACCAGGGCCATCGTCCCGAAGCAGGTGATGAACGCGAGAACGGGCGTCGCGAGGATCGAGGGGATGAACGGTATCGTGAACATCATCCCGATGGCCGCACCCAGGGAGGCTCCGGACGACAATCCCAATATGTACGGGGATGCCAGCGGGTTCCTGAAGACGGCCTGCATGGCCGCTCCCGTCACCGCGAGTCCCGCACCGATGAACACGCCCGCGACGACGCGGGGCGCGTTGACCTCCCTGACGATGATGTCGGAGGACCAGGTCCCCCTGCCCATCAGCGCATCCCACACCTGTGAGAAGGAGTAGCTCTTGTCCGCGGACACCCAGGAGAGGTCCATGAAGACGCAGAAGAGGGCGAGCGCGATGAAGACGGCCAGCACCGCCAGGATCCTCGTTCTCTTCCCGGGCTTCATGGTCGCTGATGAAAGAAGTGGTTTAAAAATGGTTTTCGGACCGATCAGGAGGTCCTCTTCATGAACACGTACGCCACGATGCAGACGATCAGCACGATCACCGCGCCGACGGCCGCATAGAGCATGGTGTTGGACTTCGACTCGGGGACATCGGGCACATCGCCTTCGAACAGGTCGGGGTACATGGCGCAGGCCATGGTCCACACGCCGTCCATGCTCTCGATGCTGTAGTTGTTCCAGATGGCCTGGAGCGGGACGATCTTCGCATCCCCGACCCTCTTCTGGAGCTCCGAGTAGTTGGCGTCGCTCTTGACTATCGTGTTGTCCGCGAAGATTATGACTCCCGGATTCTCGGCGACGAGGTCGGTGAGGTTCGCTTCGTAGGTGGTGCCGGTCTTGGAGGGATCGACGGTGATCGCATCCCCGCCGGCGGCGATGATCATCGACGTGGCGAGGGACCCGGTGTTCCCGACCTTGAACGTGCTGCTGGAATAGGTGACGTAGAACGCCTTGGCCTTGGTCTTGACGTTCTCCTCCACGGTATCGTTGATCAGCTCGGTCATGTACTCCATCTGTTCGATGGATTCGTGGACCTCCCCGGTGCTCACGAGGGAGATCGTCTTCGCGAAGTCGATGATGCCCTCGTACTCCTGGATGTCGTACCACTGGAGGATGTTCTCGAATCCCTTCTCCTGGAGGAACGGGACGATGTTCGCCCTGTAGGTGTCGGATCCGGTGACGAACACCACGTCCGTAGCGCGGTCGAAGGTCCCGGTGACGGGGTCGGCGGCGTCGATTATGTCGGTCTGCAGCTGGGCCTTCCCGCTGGAGTAGATGTTGCCTCCGGCGGCTATCTCGCCCGCTTCGATCTTCTCGCGGAGGGCGTCGAAGATGGATGCGGTGTTGGTCTTGGAGTAGCTGTCGCAGACGACGATCTTGTCGAGCGCCCCGACGCGGATGGCGGTCGCGGTGGTCCCGACGCCGATGGTGATTATCTTGTCGACGGGGCCGTCGAACGAGAATTCGTTCCCGAGGCCGTCCGTCACCTCGATCCCGGTGGATGCGTCCGAGGCGGGTGCGGCGAGCCCGAGGGCGGCCGTGGCAAGGAGCGCAGCGACAAGGATGATCGCTTCAAACTTCATGAGCCGGTCTAAGTTGGGTGCGTATATAAGAGTATGTTACGAAATCAGGATTCGTGTTACTCAAGGATTGCTAGCAGAAGATGGGTATCCGCTTGAATGAAGACAGAGCTGAGTCTTGATTGTCTTGATTGTTGTCTTGATTATAGTGAATATTGTCTTGATTCAGAGTATAGATGTCTTGAATAACGAGGCATATGGCGTGAATACAAATATTATGGCGTGTATCTGGAACCATGGTCGGTGAGAAGGATTTCCTGAATCGTTATGGGAAGGAGGGTCTGACGGTAGAATACAAGGCCGCCTCATCCAGGGTGCCGAGTGATGTTTGGGAGACCTATTCTGCTTTTGCGAATACCGAGGGCGGGACCATAATCCTCGGTGTGGCCGAGGATCAATCCGATGGAACTCTGAATGTCATCGGTGTGGATTCTCCTGACATCCAGGTGAAGCGTCTGTGGGACACGCTCAACAACCCCGCCAAGGTGAGCGTTAACATCCTGCAGAACAAGGATATCGCCGTCGAGGATGTTGACGGGAAAAGCGTAATCGTCATAACTGTCCCTCCTGCCGACCGTGAGAACAAGCCCGTATACCTCAACGGGAACATCGACCGTTACACGTTCAAACGCAATCACGAAGGGGATTATGTCTGCAGGAAGGACGAGGTTCGTTCAATGATGCGCGATGCGTACAATGACGATCAAGACAACCTGCCTCTTGTGGACATAGATGGATGCGATTGCTTCAACAAAGAGGACATCAGGATCTATCTCTCCCTGTTGAGAAACAGCGAACATCTCAACGGATGGTCGGAGCAACCTACCGAAGAGGTTCTGTTCATGCTGGGTGCGGTGGCAGACAAGGATGGGAAGATGCATCCCACGAGGGCCGGGCTATTGATGTTCGGAAAGGTCCCATGCATTCTCCGCGAATTCCCAAACTATCGTTTGGACTACAGGGAGGAGGTCGGTCAGGGAAGGTATGATTACAGGCTGAATTCCGACCAGATCGGTTCCGAACTCAACGTCTTCAGATTCTTGAGGGAGGTCTCTTCGCGCTTGTCGATGAAGGTCGGGGTGCCGTTCAAACTGGAGGGCATGGTCCGCAGGAGCGACTCCGAGGTATTGACTGCCATCAGGGAAGCGCTGGTCAATACACTCCTTCATGCAGATTACCGCGGAAACGGGGGTACTACCATAGTCTATAGCGGAAAGGGGGTGACATTCTCCAATCCGGGCGGAATGCGCATCCCGATAGCCAAGGCGATGGCAGGCGGAATCAGCGATCCCAGGAATCGTACAATGATGCGTATGCTGATGGGCATAGGCATGGTGGAGCAGATGGGATCGGGAGTTCGTACGATTTTCGGAGCGGTGGACGATGGAGCCATTCTGGACGCATCAGTGGTTGAAGAATCAGATCCTTTGAGAACCGTCACGACTATAGTTTTCGCCCCTGCGGGGCAAAAGCCCGACGGTCTCGGCACCCAGTTCCTGAGGTACGTTTCCGAACATCCGAATGCTTCCATCAAGGAGATCTCGTCGGAATTGGGAATCAGCACGAGGACGGTCAGCAGGATTATAGTGGAATTAACTGAGTCCGGTTCTCTGAGACGCGAAGGCAATAACCGCAGGAACATCTGGATCGTAAAATACTGATATGCCATGAATCAGGGCAGTCATTTGTCTCGATTGTCTTGATTTATGGCTTGAATAAAAGTTAATTTGTCTTGATTGGCATGAATTTTGGCGTGATTGTCTTGAATGATGGCCTGATTAGAAGGATCTTTTCGCGGTTGTTTTGATCCGGCTTCCGGGCCACAATCGTGAAATGGTCGTTGGTGAGGCCGTAGGCCAGGTACCTCCTGCCGTGGAGCACCTTCTTCTGAACTCCGTGGATCACGTGGATGTCCTCGAACCCGGCTTCCTCCAGCATCCTGATGTCGTCGTGGGGGCGTTCCGCATCGGCCGACCACAATCCATCCAAGGAGGAGTCGCTACTCCCGCAGGTCTCCAGATTCTTCCTGTCCCGGCGGGCGAAGTAGTCCGACACCCTGCATCTGAGAGGAGTGGATAGTTCATCGTGGAACCAGTCGCCGTCGGTGTATGCGAGGGTGCACCCGGGCTTCAGGACCCTGAACCATTCGGATACGACCTTCTCGGGATCCGGCACGGTCCAGAGCATGTAGTCGCTGACCACCGCGTCGAAGGAATCGTCGCCGAAATCGAGCGACATCGCGTCCCCGTGGCGGAAGTCGATCGACAGGTCGTTGTCTTCCGCATTCCGTTTAGCGAACTCCAGCATCCTCTCGGAGAAGTCCACCGATGTGACGTCGTGGCCCAGGTCGGCCAACTGCATGGATACGATCCCGGGGCCGCATCCCACGTCGAGGATGTTCAGGCGTTCCGTTCCGAGGATCGATGAGAAATGGTCCTGCCAGGAGCGGCGCTCCCTCAGATCCGCATAGCCTTTGACGACGAAGTCGTTGTATTCGGTGGAGCGCACGTCCCAATGGTCCCGGAGCGGATTCATCGCGACTGGATTGAGTGCATACTAATTAAAAATTCGTAACACCCACGGGACCGGATGAAGGGGCGTGGGATCGGGTTCGGAACGGAGAAACGACCAAGAGGTCGATGAGTCACAATCTGAATAGAACGATGAGCGCCCTGGTCGGAATTCGAATCCGAGTCGAAGCCTCGACAGGGCTTCATGATAGGCCGCTACACTACCAGGGCAGTAAGCCATGGTATTCTCATTATGTATATAACAGTTACTGAAGATTTCAGGGTCTGGCCCCCATCAGGACCAAATATCCGCCATGCCTGGACGGTCCCATGCCTCTCGGAGACCCGCACGGAGCCAATTTCGAGTACACGGACGAAGGTCTCCCCGAATCCATCTTCGCATTCACGGTCCCGTCGACCGATCTGGACAGGTCGGTCCGGTTCTACGGGGACATCCTGGGATTCCAACTCCTCGGACGCGATGATTCCAAGGCGTACATGCGCCGCATGGGATGCACCCTCATCATAGAGAGGTCGGAGAAAGCGGGCATCGACACCGGTATCTATCTGACGGTGGACTCGCCGTACAACACCCATCGCAGGCTGGTGGATGAGGGAACGGGTTTCTGGTCCGAACCGAAGCGGGGCCCCATGGGGACATCCACCGCGATACTCGATCCGGACCGCAACATCCTCCGGATGATCGAAGGACGCGCAGAGTTCAGACTCCGAACCATCTCCTGATGACCGTCGTGTGGATCCACCACACGAAGAAGGCGGAGATCAGGATGAGGAGGATCCCTCCGAAGATCGTGACGGTCATCATCCCGATCCCGGCGATGGCCTCCACGATGAGCGAAGCCAGGCAGACCTTCCACATCAAAGGCCTCCCGACCAGGCATCCGATGCCGCCGATGATCAGCAGCACCCCGGCCACCATGTCGAGGGCGGCCACGAACCCCGAGACGTCGGGGTTGTCAACGTATCCCGCTCCCGCGCCCAGCGTGATCAGCCCTCCGATGATCAGGAGGACCGCCAGCACGATGGACTGGAACGGACGTTCGGATTCAGGCATGCGCCTTCCATAATACAGATGATAGAAATAAGGTGGGGGCGGACCCCCGTTTGGTCCCGAACGTCAGGAGTGCTTCAGGAAGTACAGCTTGACGTTGGGCTTGAACAGGTACAGGAGGATGATCAGCTCGATGACCAGGGTGATGATGGATCCGAACCCGCCGACGACGATCGTCGCGATGCTCATGACGGCGCCGATGACGGTGAAGATCACTCCGAGGTACCACATGATGCTCCAGCCCTGGAAGAAGCCGTAGCAGATCACGCCGTAGATCAGTCCGAGGACCAGGAGTCCGGCCCCGGCCCCGAGGCCGATGCCCTTGAGGAAGTCCATGCTGGGGTCCTGTTTGATGAGTTCGTCCACAAATGCTTCTCCGCCCAGCATCAGCGCCGCACCGGCGATGATGAGGATGATCGCGGCGAGCGCATAGAGCACGCCGAGGATCGTCACTACGAGCGGACGACTGTACGGATTGTCCGACATGCTCCGCATATGTCAATTCTTAATATTAAAGAAAGCGGGGACTCTTCGTCCCCGCCCGAAGGAATTTCAGTCGCCGAGGTTGGCCTTGGCGATGGCGTCGTTGAGCTCGTTCTGGAGCTCCACGGGCAGTCCGTTGATGGATCCGGACAGGAATCCCCTGACGATCATGCTGACCGCCTGGTCCTGGTCCAGTCCGCGGGACATCAGATACTCGATCTGGTCCTGGGCGATCTTCCCGACCGCGGCCTCGTGGGTCATCTCCACGTCCGCGACATGGGCCTCCAGCTCCGGGACGGCGCTGGTGGATCCCCCGTCCTTCATGATGATGCTCCTGCATTCCAGGTGCGCCTTGATGTCCGGGGCGTTCCCGACGAGCCTCCCGCGGGCGGTCATGTGCCCGCCCATGGAGATGCTCCTGCTCATGATCTGGGCGTTGCTCTTCCTGCCGTTGAGGTAGACCATCCCGCCCGTGTCGATGTCGGATCCCTCGTGCGCGATGCACATCGTGTTGTACATGGCGCTGGCCCCTTCCGCGAGGGTCGCGGAGGGGAAGCTCTGGAGGGTCCCCACGGGGTTCAGGATCACGTAGTTGTTCGTGTAGGCGGAGTTCTTTCCAACGACAGTCCCGGTCCTGGGACGGACGCCGGTCTTCTTGCCCCAGCTGTGGATCATGGAGAACGTCAGCGACGAGTTCTCGCCGACGTACATCTCCGACACGCCCACGTGGAGCGAATCGTTGGCGTGGTGCGTGGTGGAGCACCCGGTGATCATCTCCAGTGACGCGTCGTCCTCGACGATGACGATGTTGTGGACGTTCTGGACGGTCCTGTCGGTGTCGAGCATCATACAGGTCTGCACGGGCGCCTTGATGTGGTGCCCCGCCTTCACGCGGATGAAGTACCCGTCGGCGTCCTCGAGGTACGTCTTGGCGGTGTACTTGTCCTTGGACGGGTCCACGGCCTTCCACATGTAATCCTTCAATCCGTCGTGGACCTTCAGGGCCTCGCGGACGGACATCATCTCCAGCCCCTCCTGCTGCACCGCATGGCAGTGGCTCGGGGCGTTGTCGATGAACAGCAGCGTACCGGCGCGGTTCATCTCGTCGGCGACGACGCCGACCCTCTCCATGTACCTGCGGTAGTCGGAGCTCTCGAGGTCGTCGATGGCGACGGACTCCTTGCTGCCCTCCTCGTAGTGGTCCAGATCGATGTCCGCACCGAACGCGCCCTTCTTGGAGAGGGCATCCCTCACAGCTTGATTATCTGGCTCTGGCATGAGTCGCACTCCCCGTATCCGTTCTTCTTGATGTCCCTGAGCAGCTCCAGCGGGTTCCCGCTGCATTGGATCCTGCCGCCCTTCATCACGTACGCCCTGTCCGCTCCTATGTAGTCGAGGATCTGCCCGGTGTGGGTGATCACGAGCGAGGAGACGTGCCTCTTCTTGCCGGGGCAGGTCTCGAACAGGAGGTCGTGCACCTTGTTCCCGATGAGGTCGATGTTTTCCAGGTCGACTCCGGATTCCGGCTCGTCCAGGAGGATGAACTCGGGCTTCTGGGCGGTCAGCTGGAGGAGCTCCGATCTCTTGATCTCCCCTCCGGAGAATCCGACGTTGACCTCCCTCTCCAGGAAGCCCTCCATCTTGAACTTGTCAGCCTCCGCCAGGACCTCGGCCCCGTTGTCGGGGGAGGACGCTTTGATGAGGTCACCGAGCTTCACGCCGTATATGTTGGGCGGGCGTTGCATCATCATCCCGATGCCCAGCTTGGCCCTCTCGTCCACGGGCATGTCGGTGATGTCCTTCCCTTTGAACAGGATCTCACCGGAGGTCACCTTGATCGTGCTGTAGCCCATGATCGTGGCCATCAGGGTGGATTTCCCGGAACCGTTGGGTCCGAACAGCACGCACGTCTCACCCTCGCCGACCGAGAGGTCGACGCCTTTGAGGATCTCGCGTTCGCCTGCGACGGCGTGGAGATCGACGATTCTCAGCATTTCGACCATAGCGACACCTTATGGGAGGGACGATGGACTGCCCCGATAAAAAGGCGCGTTCAGGAGGAGAGATTCGGGGTGATGGGAACGACGGCATCGATCCCGGGGGACTGCGTTCCGGCGGTCCAGATTGCGGAAGCAACCTGTTCGCTCAGAGTTCGGTTTCGGACTCGAATGATTAGACCCAGGGGGTCTCGGCAGAATCGGAAAAATGATGGTCAATTGCCAGGCCGGAAGTCCGCGTACGAGGACTTCTTGTGCGCGGACTCGGAATCTGAGCTATTCTAAGGAGGTGAGAAAATCGCCGACAAGGAAGAGCGCCAGGACTCGGGCCGCGAACTCAAAGTCCTGGCACTCTTTGTCCGCTGGGCGGTCGCCAGGTTCTTGACCTGGTTCCTGTTCGAGCGGGACACAGAGTGAAACCAAAGGCCGCTACGGCGGCCCGCTAAGTTTCACGTCTTAATCGTTCTTCAGTTATTTCAACACCGGCTTGTGATTCCCGACAGTCTTATAGTCCCATCCGACGGATTGGGGTCCCATGAAGGTTCTCGCGATCAACGGCAGTCCCCAGCCAATGGGGAACACCAGCAACGTTCTGAACGAAGTGCAGGACATGTTCGAGAGGGACGGGGTGGAGATGGAGATCGTCCACATCTACGACTACCGCCTCACCAACTGCAACGTCTGCCTCACATGCGAGATCCGCGGGGACGGCAGGTGCTACGACGAGGACGACGGGTTCAACGACATCCTCGACAAGATGAGGGCGGCAGATGCAATCCTCATCGCATCCCCCACGTACATGAACGCCTGTCCCAGCAACCTCCAGAACTTCCTGGAGAGGGCCATGCTCGTGTTCCAGAACTCCGGTCTCCCGCTCAAGGGGAAGGTCGGAGGGGTCATCTCGGTGTGCCGTCACGACGGCGGTTCCATGGTGTACAACCAGCTCGTCGACTTCCTGTTGAGGAACATGATGCTCGTCGTGGGAACGTACCCCCTTTCCATAATCAAGGCCTGGCACTCCCCCCAGTACGAGGAGGACGAGCTGGGTATGAAGGGCGTCCGCTCCCTCGTCGAAGGGATGACGGACGCCATGATGCGTCTGGGCATCGAGTGATCAGAAGAAGAAGAACCCGCAGCCCTCCTTCTCGGAGATCTTCGCCACGGCCTCCATCCTGTCCACGGGACCGGAGTAGCGCCTGACCATCATCTTGCCCTCCTCGGGCAGGGCGGTCCTCAGGATCTCCACCTCTTTGAGGAGCTGCTTGGCGTCCTCGGACGTGAATCTCTTCCCCTCGGCGACCGCCTGCGGTACGGAAGCGACGATGGGGCATCCGTGCCTTCCGGCGATCTCCGGGAGCAGGCTGTTGTCGGGACCGAAGGCCCCGATGCATCCCCTCCCCTTGTCCCAGGACAGGGGGCAGGAGCCGCACATCCCGTTCATCTCGTCGAAGTCCAGCAGGTCCCAGCCGGTGACCTTGTCGTCGCTCTTCTCTATGGCGGCTTCCTTCCTGTCATCGGGGAGGTCGGCCAGCGGGACCCATCCCGTGCAGACCCTCTCCGCCAGGGGCTTCATCAGAGCCAGATCGTCGTCCTTCTTGATCTTCTCTATGTAGACGGCATCCGCCTCCTCGTTCAGCCTGTTGCGCTTGACGAACGCGTCCCAGTCCGCAACGGCCGCCTTCGCCTTCTCGTACGGCACGAACTCGTCGTAGATCGCGGCGTCCTCGAAACCCGAGACGTCCTTCATGTGGACCTTGACGATGTTCGAGCGCAGATCCTTGCAGGGCGCGCTGGGCGCCTCCGATTCAACGATGCCGATGTTGATTCCCATTCCCTCTCACCTTTCCGACGACCGCATGCGCGGTCTTTCCGGGCGTATATCGCGAGGGGATTAATCAACGTGCGCAGTGGAAGTTGGATGGTTCTGCCAACATTATTACGCTCGCTCGCATTCCCCGGATGATATGTTCCAAGTGGCGGTGTACGGCAAGGGCGGCATCGGGAAATCGACGATGTCGGCCAACATATCCGTGGCCCTGGCGGAGTCCGGTTCGAAGGTCATGCAGGTCGGATGCGACCCGAAGCACGATTCCACACGCCTCCTGCTGGACGGGGAGGTCCAGCGCACCGTCCTGGATTACGTCCGCGAGGTCCCGATCGGGAAGAGGAGGCTCGATGATGTCATCGTCCGCGGGACGAAGGGCGTGCTGTGCACCGAAGCGGGCGGTCCCGAACCGGGGATCGGATGCGCCGGACGCGGGATCCTGACGACATTCGACACCCTGAGGAAACTCGGGGCGGACGACCTGGATGTGGACATCAGGCTGTACGACGTGCTCGGCGATGTGGTCTGCGGAGGATTCGCCGTCCCGCTGAGGAGCGAGTACGCGGACGCCGTCATACTTGTCACATCGGGCGAGTTCATGGCCCTGTACGCCGCGAACAACATCATGCGCGGCATGCTGAACTTCGAGCCCGGGAGGCCCAGGCTATTGGGTCTCGTATTCAATTCCAGAGGAGGGGAAGGGGAGAGGGAATCCGTGCAGAGATTCGCGGAGGCCGCCGGAACCGAGATCCTCGCCGAGATCCCCCGCGACACCGTGTTCGCGGAGTCGGAATCCAAGGGGCACACCGTGATGGAGCTCCATCCCGAGAGCCCCGTGGCGGAGGCCATACGCGGGATAGCCGACAGGATCCTGAAGGCGTCCCGCGGAGAAGCCGAGATGACCGTCCCGTCGCCGTTGGACGAGGGGCAGATGTCCGACCTCGCCGCAGGCAGGCCGATCCGTCCCCGTTCGGGGGATGTGACGGAACGAATCCCCTGCGCGGGATGCGGGCGCAGGACATCCATCAAGGACACGAGGATAATGAGCTCGTGCGCCGCCTACGGGGCGGTGGCCGCGCTGTCGAGATTGGGGGACACGGCGGTCCTGATCCACGGACCGGTGAGCTGCGCCTATCTGATGGCCACGACCCGCGCCAAGGCGATACTCGACCTGTACGAGCGCGGATTGTACGACCGTCCGCCGAACAGGAGCCTCAGATGCACCGCGATGGACGAATCCGCCTCGATATTCGGAGGAGGGAGGTTCCTGAGGGATTCGTTGGAATCCGTGGCATCCGAGGGATTCCGGAGGATAGCCGTGGTCACCACGTGCATGCCCGGGATCATCGGAGACGACTGCGACAGCATCGTCGCGGAGTTCGAATCGGCCCATCCCGGCACCGAGGTCACCCTCGTCAAGGCCGACGGGGACATCGCCGGGGAGTACAACGACGGCTTCATGATGGCCGCCGAGGCGATAGCCGATAGGATCGATCCGACGGTACAGCCGGAGGAAGGCCTGGTCAATCTCGTATCGACATCCTTCTTCGACATCCAGTCCAAGGCGCACTCCAAGGCGCTGGACGACATGCTGTCCGCGTTCGGTCTCAAGGTCAACTGCAGGTTCCTGGACGACTGCTCCCCCGCGCCGCCCGAACAGCTGTGCAGGGGCATGACGGACATCCTGATGGGGGACAACCGCAACGCCAGGGACATGATGGCCATGATCACAGCCCGTACGGGGAGGAAGCCGTTCCCGGCCGTGATGCCCGTCGGGATCCACGACTACATCGGATGGGTGAGGGAGATGGGACGCTTCACCGGGAAGACCGACGACGCCGAAAGGGAGGTGGCCAGAGCCCGGAAGGAGTACGATTCCCTCGTTGAGGAGCACCGTCCGAGGATGGAGGGCGTCAGGATCCTGGTCACATGGAAGCTGGGCGCCAACCCCGATTGGCTCATAGACACGCTGAACGATGTCGGAGCGGAGGTCCTCAGGGTGGGCTTCGCCCCCAGCCCCAGGAAGGCCGGCGGCCGTCCGGATTCCAGGTACGACGTCACCCCCGATTACACGGACGAGGACCTGTCGAGGGATCTGGCGGAATTGCGCCCGGACCTGCTGATAAGCGACATCGTGAAGCCCGTGCCCGAAGGAACAAGCTTCGCCAAGCTCAGCCGGATCGGCGTCGGATACAGGCAGGTGTTCGAGTACATCGGGTACCTGGAGAACACAATGCGCCTCCCCGCGACCGAAGGATGGAGGGAGGGATACCGATGAGGACATTGCCGGACGGTCTGACGGGCGCGATAATGGCGATCGAGGGCATCTCCGATGCAGCGGTCATGCTGCACGGGCCCGGCGGATGCAGGATAAGGCACATGGTGCTGTCCACCGCCGTCTATCCGAGGGAGGACCCCGACAGGGGGTCGTTCACCCCGTATTATTACGGTTATCCGAGGGTGCCGTCCACCTATCTGGACGAGTACGACTACATCAACGGCGCCTTCTACAAGTCGGAGGAGGGGCTGGGAGCGGTCGGAGCCAGGTCCCCGTCGTTGATCGCGGTCATAGATTCCCCGGGGGCATCGCTCATCGGCGACGACCACGACCGCGCCATCCAAGACAACGACCTCGGGGGCATCGCGATGCGCGTCACCGTTCCCACGGCGTCCGTCCCCGCGCCGGAGGCGTGCGGGAAGACGCTGGAGGAGGTGATGGAGTTCCTGGATCCCCCGGAGAGGACCGAGCGGAAGGGCACGGTCAACATTCTGGGATTGTCATTGATGGACAAGGACTGGAGGGCCGCCCGCGAGGAGCTGGAGGGGATCGTCGAATCCATGGGATTGGAGGTCATCTGCGTCCCGGGAGCGGGTTCGTCGGTCCAAGAGATGATCGATTCCGTCGATGCGGAGTTCAACATCGTCGTCTGTCCGGAGATGTGCTCCGGACTCCTCGAATGGTACGAGCGCCGCGGTGTGAGGACGATCCGTTCTTCCGCCGGGGCTCCCGTCGGATTCGATGCCACCGAAGCTTGGATAAGGGCCATCGCGGACGCGACAGGGAGGGACCCGTCCGAGGCGCTGGGAAAGGTCAAGAGATGCAGGGACCTCGTCTACGAGAGGTTCACCGGCATGAGGTACAACGCTCTCAGGATACGTGGACTATCGTTCTCCGCGGCCGGGACGGCCTCCGTCGTCAGACCGCTGACGGGGTGGCTGTACCGGTATCTGGCGATGGCCCCGGAGGCCGTCAAGGCCGACGAGGGCGGGGATCCCATGGAGATGGAAGCCGTCCGGAGGTTCCTTGAGGACACTGGATTCGGCTACGCATGGGACAGGGAGCCCGTCCCGTCAGGCATCGTCCTCTGCGAGGGCGTGACCGCCCTGACCATGAAGGTCTCCGGCCAATGTCTCGCGGGGATCCCGATCGGATACTCGTCGATGGGATTGGACGACATCATCCCGCGTCCGGTGTACGGCACCCGCGGCGCACTGTACATCCTCGACGAGATACTCCACGGCGTCAGGGGAAGTTGAGAAGATGGAAGGTGCGGGGGCGACCCCCGCGTTTCAGTGCTCAGACCTTCCTGGTCTTGAGCAGCCACCAGTCCAGGACGTAGAAAGCCACGCCCCACGCGAACAGCGCGATGAAGCACAGCCAGTTGAAGTCCAGGAAGTCCGGCAGGGCCGCCGCCCTGATGATCTCGCTCGAGTAGGTGAGAGGGAGGCAGTACAGGATGCCCTGGAAGACCGGGTGCAGCGCGGACACGGAGAAGAACGTCCCGCACAGGAAGGTCATCGGCAGGATGATCAGGCTGTTGAACGTCGACAGGCTGGCATGGGACTTCGCGATCAGCGCGGAAGCCATCCCGAGGAACGAGAACACGATGCACGACATGACCGTGCACACCACGAACAGCGGGGTCAGGACCAGCTCCATCCCTCCGATCCCGGCGGCGCCCAGCGCCAATCCCAGCCCGTACAGGAGGAAGCATCCGAACAGTCCGCGGATCAATCCGAGCATGCACTTGCCCCAGACGATCGCGTGGAGGCTGATGGGGCACATCATCATCTCGTCGAAGCTCCTGTAATACAATCTCTGCACGTTCATCCTCGTCGACGTGGACGAGAACGACGAGTTCAGGGACGACAGCGCCACGATTCCCGGGATCACGAACGAAACATAGGAGACGCCGATGTCGGTCGTCCCGGTCCTCAGACCGAACCCGAACGCCACGAGGTACAGGATCGGGCTCATGACGCTCATGAGCAGGATGTTCAGGATGTTGTGCTTCATGAACATCAGGTCGCCCCAGGCGACGTAGTAGACCTGCTTCAGGAAGTTGCTCATTTCTGTCCCCCCACGGATTTCCCGGTCAGTTCGACGAACACGTCCTCCAGGTTGGTCCTCCTGATCGTGACGTCCGTATCGCCGCCGATGGTGGACGCGAAGGCGTTGGCGTCCTCGCGGTTCTTGAAGTACCTGTAGGAGGTGCGGTCGCCCTCCATGTACTCGACCGCCACGGATCCGACGCTCTCGCACAGGTTCTTGGGCGTGTCCAGGGCGATGATCTTCCCGTGGTCGATGATGCCGACCCTGTCGCACAGCGCCTCCGCCTCCTCGATGTAGTGGGTGGTGAGCATGACGGTGGTCCCGCGGGCGTGCAGGTTCCTGACGACGTCCCACAGCAGCCTGCGGGCGTTGATGTCCAGCCCGGATGTGGGTTCGTCCAGGAACAGCACCCTGGGGCTGTGGAGCATGGCGCAGACGATGGCGGCGCGCTTCTTCCACCCGCCCGAGAGGGAGTCCACGGGCGAATCCAGGTACTCCTCCAGGCCGAAGTAGTCGGAGAGCTCCCGTATCTTGGCTTCGCGCTCCTTCTTCCCCATCATATGGTACATGGCGTGGGCGATCATGTTCTCCCTGATGGTCAGGTCCTTGTCCAGCGAGACCTGCTGCTGGATCACGCCCATCCTCTCCTTCGCCTCGATCGGGTCCTTGAGGAGGTCGAAACCGTCCACTGTGATCTTCCCGGAATCGAAGTTCGTGAGCGTGGCTATGCACCTGACCGTGGTAGTCTTACCGGCCCCATTCGGGCCCAGGAAGCCGAACAGCTCCCCGTCATGGATCCTCAGGTCCAGATGGTCGACGGCCGTTTTGCCGTCGAACGTCTTGACGAGGTCCTCTATCACGATTATGTCGCTCATTGGAATCACGTTGTTAAGGGGTTGGAGTTGGACGATGCGTCCTACTGTTATATTGGTTGGTATTCGGACCATCTAAAACGATTTAGGAATACCGAATGGGTCCTTATCGACCCAGGCGGGACATCTCCGAGTCCATCTCGGAGTCGTACGCGTGCACGTACTTCCCCTTCGGCCCCTCGGATATCTCCGATTCCACGCCGTAGACGTCGAGGATGGTCCGCTCTGTGATGACCTCGTCGGGGGTCCCGAAGGCGTAGGTGCGTCCGTCATGGATGACCAGGACCTTGTCGGAATAGCGGAGCGCCAGATTCAGGTCGTGGAGCGCCACGACCATGCAGGTCCCCCTTTCCTTGATGATCCTGCGCATGACCTTCAGCGTGTCCAGCTGGTTGCGCAGGTCCAATGCCGAAGTGGGTTCGTCGAAAACGTAGAACATGGGATCCTGGGCCAGGGCGCGGGCCAGCACGACCCTCTGCCTCTGTCCTCCGGACAGGTCGGAGACCTGCCTGTCGTAGAGGTCGTCGACCTTCATGAACACCATGGCCTCCGCGGCCTTGCCGATGTCCTCCTTGGAGTAGTTCCACTTGACGTACGGTCTCCTCCCGATCAGGACGGAGTCGTACACCGACGAGTATCCTATGAATTCAGGGTTCTGAGGCACGTACCCGACGATCTTCGCGAACTCCTCGCGGGGGATCTCCGATATCTCCCGGTCGTCGATCCTGATGGTCCCTTCGCGGGGCTCCATGATCCTGCACATGGTCTTGATCAGAGTGGATTTCCCGGAACCGTTGGGTCCGAGGATCGTGACGACCTCTCCGGTCCCGGCTTGGAACGAGACATCGGAGATGATGTCCCTGCTCCCGTATCCCTGGCGGATCCCTTCGACATCCATCCTCATACCCTCGCCCTCCATTTCTTGTTCCCGATCATCCACACGAAGAATATGCCTCCTATGACGTAGAGGACGATTCCCACCGGGAGCTCCCCGGGTCTGATTATGAGCCTGCAGAACAGGTCCGACACGGACAGGATGGCGACCCCCATCAATCCCGCTGCGGGGAGGAGGTATCTCGAATCGTTCCCTATGATCATCCTGCAGATGTGCGGGGCCATCAGTCCGATGAATCCTATGACACCGGTGAATCCGAGGCAGGACGCGGTCATGAGCGTGCAGACGATCAGCCCGTTGCGTCTGAGCTTCGGCACATCCACCCCGAGGTTCGTGGCCACGTCGTCCCCGGCGCTCAACGCGTTGATGTCCAGGGACAGTTTGATCAGATAGATGCTGCAGGCCACGACTATGGGCAGCAGAACGAGGACCTCGCCCCAGCTGGATCCGGTGAATGTACCCATGATCCACAGCGTGATCTCCCTGAGCTGGTCGTCGTCCGAGAAGTATTTGGTGGCCATGATCCCGGCCTGGAAGAGGTAGCTGATCACCACTCCCGACAGGATGACGGTCGACCTCGACACATCCTTGCCTCTGGCCAGGATGAGCACGATGGCGATGCTGGTCATGGCCAGGGCGAACGCGAACACGATCGTGATCACGTCCTTCCCGTAGAATTTGACGCTGTCGCTGAACACGGCCTCGTATGCGTAGAACCCTCCGAACAGGATGGGTCCGAACAGGATTGCGAGCGCCGCTCCGAAGGAGGCGGCGGTCGACAACCCCAATGTGAACGGGCTGACCAGAGGGTTCCTGAGCAGACCCTGCATGATCATACCCGCGATGCCCAGGCTGAAACCGGTCAGGGCGACCATCAGCACGCGGGGCATCCTGAGCTTGAAAACGAAATCCGAGTAGTAGGTTTGGCTGGGTGCGTCGACAAATCCGGGGAGGATGGGATGGAAGAACACCCTGATGAGGTCCATGAACGGGATGTCCACGGCTCCGAGGCAGATTCCCGCCATCAGCGCTATGATGCTGATGATCACCAGCGAGATGATCAGCAGGACCTTCTTCCTGATGGACGCCTCATATTTGCCTTCGAAGGTGTCCTCGTCGATGCGGTTCTTGATCAGGTCTATGAGGCCCTTCTTCCCTTCCGCTCCTTCCATGGTATCGGCCGATCGAGATAAATGGGGCCGGAGCCCCGGTTTGATCAGTTGACGACGACCTCGATGGCTTCGCCACCGACGATCTTGAACGCCAGTCCGGTCGTGGACTCCTCGAATCCGTACTTCTCGTTGAATTCCTGGACCAGCTTGGCTGTGTCGTATCCCGTGTCGACGCCGCATATCTCTGCGTAGAGGACGAAGCATACATATGACAGCGATCCGGACATCAGATCGGAGTTGAAGACGTAGACTTCTCCGTTATCTATGGCGGAAAGGGAGCTGTAGCTCTTGTAGATCTCCGAGCCGGTCCAAGCTTTCAGGGCGGTCTCGGCGCTGGTGACCTTGGTCATGCCGGTGCTGCCCCTGATGAAGATCTTGTCGATGGGCTTCTTCGCGTCCAGCTCGATGATCTTCTCTTTGAGACCGTCGGTGCTGGCGTCGTTGCTGACGCCACTGAGGTCCAGTCCGCTGATGCTTCTGAGGGCGTTCTTACCGTAGATTTTCTCGATGTTCTGGCTGATGGTGGCATTCTGGTTGTAGAACGCGTTCTTGCTGTTGAAGTACGAGAGGACGGTCTTGTCCCCCGCGTCGAGATTCTTCGATTTTTCGATGACGGTGTTGACTACTTCGTTGTACACGCTCTTGTAGTCGCTGTAGCTCTTGTTCTCCTTGCCCACGCCGTTGAACAGGGTGATTAGCTTCTCGTAGTCTTCGAAGGTGGTGTCGCCGTTGCAGTCCAGCCTGATGACCTGGATTCCGAGGAGGTTGTACGCCTTCTCCTGGTCGCTGGACACCGTCATGGAGGATACGGGGGCCACGACATACTTGACCTTGGCCGTATCGACGATCTCCTCTGCGGTCAGCGACTTCGTGACGGACATGTGGGCGGAGTTGGGGAACAGGACCTTGTACTTCTCCCAGTTCGCGTTGTCGGTGTCCACACTGGACGTGTAGAAGCTGATTCCCTTGAGCTGGTCCTCGTACCCGAGGAGTTTCATTGCCTTGGGGACGTTCGTGTTGACGGACACGATTCCGTCGATGGGACCGTCGAAATCGAACGTCGTACCGTTGCCGTCGACGATGGAGAAGCTGGTATCCTTGTCCTTGTTTCCTCCGCCGTTGCCGAGTACGACGACGCAGGCCGCCACCACGATGATGACGACCGCGACGATCGCTATTGTTTTCGTTTTATCCATGAGTCCATCTCCTAGAGTTGGATATGGCCTCCAACCAAGTGTACGTATTTAACTGGATGGATAATCCAGCAGATTCAGGACGCAATGAATTTCTGTCCAGGAGATGGAGCGTTTCCGAGGTTTCAAGTATTTAGGCATTCCGTAATCGAAGGAAGTGAGAGTGTAGCGGGAAGGTGTTTTCGCAGGAGGATGAAACTCGCATCCTCCCGCAGTTCTTACACGATTCTAAGCGCCTCACTTCCTCTTCGCGATGTGCGCCTTGCGCTTCTCCGCGACGCGCTCCTTCTTGGATTTGCGTTCGGGCCTGGCCTTCTTCTGAGCTTTGGGTTTCGGTGTTCCGCCGGATCCGAGCATCCCGGTGAACAGACTTACATCCATGAATCCCCTGTGTCTGACATCCAGCAACCTGTTCTCGGCCGATTCCGTCAGTTGGTCGCAGTACTCCCGTATGTCCGGGGATCCGTCGTACGCGTACAACAGATAGTACGCATCGACCATAACCTCCGTGACGATCGCCGGGTCCGCGTATTCCTCCAGCTTTCTGATGGCGTCCTCCAGCTTCCCGAATGACTCGTCGGTCCAATCGAACCTGCGTCCGCTGAAGAGCGGCATGACCGCCTCCCCCAGGGTCATCACGAGGACATCCATGATCCCGGCTTTGGCACGGAACGCATCCCCGTATCCGCCGGATTTGTCTGCCAGTTCCTCGAACAGCCCTATGGCCGTCCGATCGTCCAGCAGGAGGGCCACGCGTTCGGATAGGCGGCATAACGCCCTGAACAGGCGCGGTGTCATGGGGGATCCCGCATCCAGCATCTTCATCGTCTCGGAGAATGCCTCGTTCCACAGCGCGGTCTCGTAGTCGTCGAGCTCATCCTCGCCGATGTCGATGAAACCCGCATCCCAGAGTCTGTACGTCTGCTCCATCATCACCAGGGGCCGGATCGCCGGGAACGTCGGGCACTTCGCCTTCTCGGATTCGGGAAGGGCGCTGTAGGCTTCCTTCGCGATGTCCGGGATCGTCGCGACATCCCCATCGATCGAATACGATTCGCATTCGAGATCGAAACGATCCATCCAGAGCATGCATTCCTCGGCCGTGGACGGTTTGCCGAGAACCGCGGTCGCCTTCCTGCAGGCGGTCAGATCGATCTCCTTCAGGGCCTTGCCCCCGAGGTCGCAGAACCTGAGGATCCAGGGGACCATCCTGCGGGCGTGCTCCCCGTCGACGTCCTCGCATGAATCGAACCTCTCCACCGCTTCCTTCCAGATGGGGAGGGCCTTCGAGGGTACGAGGAGATAGTTCTCCCACGCGACCTCGGCCATGGCCAGGAACTCCTCTGCGGGGTCCCCTTCCACGGCCTTCAGCCTGGCCTCGGCATCCTCCAGATTGGCCCTGTCGTTGTAGACCTCCCCGGTGCCGTTCACGGTCAGGACCAGTTCGCCGTCGGCGAGACCGCTGTTGACGCGGGTCACGCCGCATTCCGGGCAACGGATGTCGTAGGATATCGCACCCATGCCGAACACATAGTCGAAATCGCAGGGCCTCCTGCATCTGGGGCAGATGCGCGAGGTTATCGGCAACAGGCGACGGTACATCACGACTTGGTTCGCATACGGGGATACGGAGAACGTCTTCGCCTCTAATTCCATGGGTCCGCATATCCGGACAGATATAACAGCCTTCAGACCCGGAAGAGAACCGCAGGTCGTTCGCGGTCCGTCGGCGTTCCGGCATCGCATCGGACGTAGCGGTCGTGATTCTTCCCGTATACGAGTCTCAGCCAGGGCGATCTCTTCTTTTCGAAGTGGGGGCTTTCCACCGGGCATCTGCTGGAATGTAGCACACGCCGTGGAATTTGTACCTGAATGGGAACCTCTCTCCGACGTATCTCTTCTTCCAGAACATCGTTGCCCTCGGATCAGGCGTATCTGTCGTTCTTCTTCCTGAAAAAGAGCCACATGACCAGCGACCACTTCTTCTCGATGTGGTTCATCTCGGTCGGACATCTCCAGGAGTAATAGCAGGTGCCCCTGAGTCTGTATATCCACGGGAATTTCTCACCGATGTACCTCTTCTTCCGCAGTCTCATCTCATCCTCGATTACATGTATCTGTCACGACTCTTACCGTAGATGAGCCTCATCCTCAGCGATCTCTTTCTTTCGATTCTGGTCCCTTCTGCCGGACATCTGCTGATGTAATAGCATTCGCTCTGGAACCTGTATCTGAGGGGGAATCTCTCTCCGATGTACCTCTTCTTCCACAGCCTCATTTCATCTCGGATCAGGCGTATCTGTCGTTCTTCTTCCCGAAGTAGAGCCGCATGACCAGCGACCGCTTCCTCACGATGTGGTCATACTCGACCGGACATCTCCTGGAATAGTAGCACACGCCTTTGAGCCTGTAGATCCACGGGATTTTCTCGCCGATGTAGTTCTTCCTCTTCAGCATGCTACCGCCCCTGCGATCAATGAAATCATGCCCACGGCCATGAGGGATAACTGCAGAAGCAGATTCGATCTCAATCTGTGGATGTAGACTTCCTGAATATTTGCGGTTCTTATCGTCTCCATCATATTTGAAATACGATGTTCCACACAATCGTCGTGATGCATTCCGAATCTCGTCTCGCTGACCGTCGGTTTCGGATGGAACTCCTTCAGAGGGAAACAGAATACGAGCCCTATGATGACGATCGATGCGAACGCGACGATCGCTGTTATCGAGGGAATCTGGCGGTAGTCGGACTCGAGGATGAAGATGAGCAGCATCATCGCGATGGTGACGCAGAGGCTGCCGTATGCGATGCAACTTCCGAGCGTTTTGCGGTTGTCCCCGACGGTGGTCCTGTTCCTCACAGAAGGCATGTCGCCGAGGAATCAAGTGTTACCGGTCCTGCACCTCTTCGACCCTGCCTTCCAATTCGAGGTAGATAGCCTTCATCCTCTCCAGGGTCTCCGGCTTCGCATCCCACATCCCGCGGTCCACTGCTTCGAAGAGGCGGTCCATCATGTCCATCATGGCGTGGGGGTTCTCGTCCTCCATCCACTCCCTGGTATCGTCATCGAACAGGTACGTCTCCGTGAGCTTCTCGTACACCCAATCATCGACGATATCGGACGTCGCATCCCATCCGAACGTATACTCCGTGAGATTGGCGATCTCGGCCACACCGCGGTAGCCGTGCCTCTTCAGGCCGTCGATGAACTTCGGGTTCAGGACCTTGCTCCTGTAGACGAACTGCAGCTCCTCCTTCGTGTCCCTGACCCTCACCCTGTCCGGGTCGGAGCCGTCGCCCATGAAGGACATCGCCTCCCCCTTCCCGTAGGCGCGGACGAAGGAGTTCATGCCTCCGAGGTACCCGTACACGTCGTCGATGTCCAGCAGGTCGATCTCCCTGTCGGGCATGTTCTTCACCGTCGCCTTGACGTTGGAGAACCTGCGGACGAACTCGTCCTTCATGCACTCGCCGCCCATCCCCCTGCCGTAGGCGTAGCTGCCCCAGGCGGTGTAGATGTCCGCCAGATCCTGCACGGTCTTCCACTTGCTGGTCTCGATGGCGTGGTTCACGCCCGGGCCGTAGGCCCCGGGCGGGCAGCCGAACACCCTGACGGACGCTCTCCTCCGGGCTTCGTCGACGGTCAGGCCCTTCTCCATCCCGTCGACGATGTCCTTCCTCAGGTTGGCGGCGAGGATGTTGTCGTCGTCCGATTCGTCCAATCCCGCGACGAGCTTCACGGCATCGTCGATCAGGTCGATCAGATTGGGGAACGCGTCCCTGAAAAGGCCGGTGATCCTCACGGTGACGTCGATCCTCGGCCTCCCGAGCTCCTCCAGGGGCACCGGTTCGAGGCCGATGACCTGTCCTCCGTTGGACGACCATACGGGACGGACGCCCATCAGCCACAGGATGTAGGCGACGTCGTCGCCGTTGGTCTTCATGGTGTCCGTGGCCCAGACGATGAACCCCACCTCGGTGGGGTAGCTCCCCTTGGATTCCGTGTACTTGGAGATCATCTGGTCCGCCATGCGGACCCCGATCCTCCAAGCGGCCTTCGTCGGTACGATGTCGGGGTCGATGCCGTAGTAGTTGCGACCCATGGGCAGGATGTCAGCGTTGCCCCTGGTGGGGGCGCCGGACGGTCCCGGGAGGACGTACCGGCCGTCGCAGGCGTGCATCATGTTCCCCATCTCGTCGGTCATCCTGCCGAGGTTCGGGACCAGGGTGTCGCAGATCCATGCGACCGTCGTCCTGAGGGATTCCGAGGTCATCCCGCGCAGACAATCCTCTTTGCGGTACCCGAGGGAGTGCATCCTGTCGATGAGATCCATCGTCTCTGCATCGATCCTGTCCAGCAGGACGCTGTTCAGCTCCCCGCTGGTCGTCCCGGTCCTGTCGTCGACGATGGCGTCGAGGTCGAATCCCATGGATTCCGCCACCGATGCTCTCAGGGAAGGGATGTCGCCGTTGCGGAGTCTGGAGAGGGAGTACACGCTCTCCTTCAGCAGGTCGCCTTCGGGCGCCCTGCCGAACACATGCAGCCCGTCGCGGATGATCGTGTCCTTCAGGTCGGTGATGTAGTCGTGGATGCGCCCGAGCTCTCCCTCGAAGTCTTCCACGGAGATGTCCTCCGGGATCCCGAGCTCCTTCAGCAGCTCGGCTTTCTTCGCCGCTTCCAGCACCTCGCCGACCATCGCCTTCCTCTGCTCGCCCTTGGCGGCGGTGTTCTTGAACACCTCCTGCAGGGGGCCGTCTATCGCCTCCAATTCGTCGTACGAGCCGGCGCGGGCCATGGTGGGGCACATGTGCCCTATCAGGACGGCCTCCGAACGGCGCTTGCATTGGATCCCCTCGCCGGGGTCGTCTATCACGTACGGGTAGATGTTCGGGATGCTGTCCAGGACCAGGTCCGGGAAGCACTTCCCGGACAGTCCGACGCTCCTCCCGGGGAGCCATTCCAGGGTCCCGTGCGTCCCGACGTGGATGACCGCGTTCGTCTTGAAATCGTATTTGAGCCACCTGTAGAACGCAAGGTACTGGTGGGGCATGGGGATGACCGGATCGTGGTACACGGCCTCCATCTGATCCGCCCAGGACCTGAGCGGTTGGAATCCGATGTAGATGTTCCCGTTGACGATCCCGGGGACGATGAACTTCCCGTCCTGGACGGACACGTTCCCCGGGGCCTCGCCCCAGCTCGCCTCCATCCTCCTCCTGTTGAATTCGGACAGCTTCCCGTATTCCGGCAGGTATTCCGACATCGGGACCATGTCGGCGGCCTTCTCGCGCACCCTCTCCTCGGACGACCATTCGATGTCGTTGGTGATGTTGTCGAGGATCTCGTCGATCAGGTCCTTGGACGTCTCCGGGACGTGGTCCACGGTGTACCCCAGGTCCCGATATCTCTCGAGCATGTCCCTGACGCTCTGGATCGTGTCCAATCCCGCGGCCCCGCCGATCCTGCCGGATTCGGGCCGGGATTGGTACATCAGGATGGCGATCCTCCTGTCCTTCACGGGGGTGCGCTTCAGCTCGACCCATCTGCGGACCGTCTCCGACAGGTGCCTCACCCTGTCCGGCAGTGGGGTGTACATCTTCGGCGCCCCGCGGCCCTGCTCGTTGCTCGCGAAGGGGACGGTTATGATCTGCCCGTCGACCTCGGGCCATATGACGCTCATGGAGAAATCGGACTTCGAGATCCCCTCGGCGCTCTCCTCGTAATCGGCGAAATGCGTGGCCACCGACATCGCCTGGAACACGGGAACGTCCGTGAGCGTGTGGAAGTAGTTCTGCCCGTCGGGGGTGTAGACCCCGGTGCAGTCGCGGGAGTTGTTCAGCTGCGAGAACGGCGTGGCGAGGATGATCGCATCGACCCTGCAGTGGTCGCCGTCCATGCAGTACTTCCTCACGACCCGGACCGACCCCTCCTCCCCGGCGGTGCGGGACGTGACGTTCCCGAAGAACACCGGGATGACCTGCATCCCCTGGGATTCCAGCTCCCTGATGAACGCGTCGATGTGCTCCAGGTTGCCGTAGATCCAGAGGTTGGCCGTGAAAAGGAATGCCACCGTCGGCTCCGACGGGTCGAGTCTCTTCAGATAATCTTCCAATGTTATGTCGCGCGGGCAGTCCGGATGGTAGATGCCGTCGGAGGGCTGCTGCTGCACCTCCGGGAGCTCCCCCTCGCCCGTGAGCATCCTGTGGAGCCACATGACTATGGCGGCGTCGTTCTCCCTCCCGCGCCCGCGGACGTACTCGCGGAGGCGCATGTACTCCCGGTCGTCGCCCTTGAAGAGGTCGCGGTACACCAGAGACACGTCCAGGTTCCCCGAGTAGATGTGCACGAATCCCCGGCACTCCTTCAGGACCTTCTCCCACTGCTCGAACCGGCGCATCCTCGCGGGGTCGGCCATGACCCTGACGAGGACCAGGTCGGCCTCCTTGGACCTCTTCACGAGCTCGTGGTAGACCAGGGGGTCCCCATCGATCTCCCCGTCGTTGGCGCAGAACAGGTCGAGGTCCCATCCGTTCTCCCTGCAGACCTCCTCGGCAGGGGCGCGGAAGGTGGACGAGTCGACGCTCTGGATTGTGACGTAGACGATTCTCAGGGGCATTGTCGGACGTATGGTTCGAATCGTATTTCAAGAGGAAGATGAAGAATGTGAGAGTCCGAAAACGAGCAACTCATTCATCCGATTTCGGAAACATTAAGGTATGTAGACCAATCCTGCGGCATGGCATCCGAGGATGGTTACCTGCATACCATGTCCCTCTTCGAATCCGGGGATTCGGATGGGGATGTATCTTTGTCATCGCTGTTCTCGGATGTGTGTGCCAGTACCTCCTGGAAAGACACGGATCCCGATCGGATCGCAGAGCTGATCGTCAGAGGGGGATGGTCCGAGGTCCGGGGCATCAACGTTGATGATGCCACCAGGTTCAACAGGGATCTCGTCGAGACAATTGTCGGAATGCGGGTCTGCGGACTCGACAGGGGCGCCAATCCCTCGACCGTTCGGAAGCTCCTCAGAGCATTGGCTCTGAACGAGAGCACGGTTTCCAGCGACAGGAAGGTCCGTTCGGACATGTCGGCCGAATACGATGATGCGCCGATAGCCCAGACGACGTTCGTGAAATACTCCGGGTATCTGGATGCGTTGCATCTCGTCCGTGACCAGCCGGCTTTCGATCCAGGTCTCGGATATGCTTCGCGCGTCTCGAAGGCGCCCAAGAGGCATCTGATCGACCCCTCGCTCGCCGTTGCCGCGATGGGATTGACCAAGGAGGGGCTGCTCGATGACCGCCATAGGTTGGAGAGGCTGTTCGAGGCGTTGTGCGAGCGGGATTTGCGGATCTACGCCGAATCCCTCGGCGGGACTCTCGGTCATTACCATGATGGGGATGGCAGGACGATCGACGCCGTCGTGGAGCTGCCGGATGGCAGATGGGGTGCGTTCGACATCGTGTCGAGAAGAGAACATATCGAGAATCGCGCCAGGGACCTTGTCAGGATACGCGATTACATCGGGAGGAGGGGAGGTCGCGCACCGTCGGTCCTGTGCGTCATATGCGGTACAGCCGAGACGGCGAAGCTCCGTCCGGACGGAGTATACGTCGTGCCGATTGCCAGGCTGAAGGCCTGATCGCAGAACCGCTCCCGCTAGAACCGCCAGTGCCAGCACACCCACGATGATCACGGTCGGCCTGAGGGCCTTCTTCGTTACCCATGACATGATTTAGGCATTCCTAAACACGGATAAATACCCTTCCCGACCGCCCGACCGTCTCATGGGTCCATCGAGCTTAATCCGCCCCGTTAAATCGGAAAAGTTGGATGCACCATCCAGTAAGATGATACCATGGAGAAACTGCTGTTCCCGTTCGTTTCCATCGTCGGCCAGGACGAGATGAAGAGGGCCCTGCTGCTCAACATAATCGATCCCGGCATCGGCGGGGCGCTCATCAAAGGGGAGAAGGGCACCGCCAAATCCACGACGGTCCGTTCCCTGGCCCAGATCCTCCCGCCCATGGACTCCGTGACCGGATGCCCGTTCAACTGCGACCCGTCCCGTCCGGACAGGCTCTGCCCCTACTGCGCGGAGAAATACGCGAAGGACGGGAGGCTGGAGCATTCCGAACAACCGATGCGCGTGGTGGAGCTCCCCCTGAGCGCCACCGAGGACCGCGTCTCCGGGACGTTGGATATCGAGCACGTCCTCAAGACCGGGGAGAAGAGGTTCGAGCCCGGGGTCCTGGCACAGGCCAACGGCAACCTCCTGTACGTGGACGAGGTCAATCTCCTGGACGACCACATCGTCGACCTCCTGCTGGATTCCGCCGCCATGGGCGTGAACTACGTGGAGAGGGAGGGCGTTTCGTTCTCCCATCCGTCGAGGTTCGTCCTCGTCGGCACCATGAACCCCGAGGAGGGGGAGCTCAGGCCCCAGCTCCTGGACAGGTTCGGCCTGTCCGTGGAGGTCAAAGGGGACCGCGACACCGCCAAGAGGATGGAGGTCGTCCGCAGGAGGATGGCCTTCGACGACGACCCGAAGGCTTACACCGAAGGCGTCAAGGCCGAAACGGAAGCCATGAGGGACAGGATCGTCGGAGCCAGACAGCTTCTTCCGAAGGTCGCCATCGACGATTCCAACCTCGCCTCCGTCGTATCGGTCACCACGCATTTCGGCGTGGACGGTCACAGGGCCGACATCACGATGATGAAGGCCGCAAAGGCCAACGCCGCCCTGGAGGGACGTCAGGACGTCACGAAGGACGACATCCGCGCGGTCGCGAAGCTCGTGCTCTCCCACCGCATGAGGAGGCGCCCGTTCGAGGAGGAGGCCTTCGACCAGGAGGAGCTCGAGAGATGCCTGCAGGAGATCTGAGCTTCCCGTTCTCCGCCGTGTACGGGATGGACGACGCCAAGAGGGCGATCCTCTGCGCTGCCGTCAACCCGTCCATACGCACGGTGCTGATACGCGGGGGCCCGGGATCCGCGAAGACCGTCCTTGCGAGGGCGGCGGGCGGATTGGTCGGCAGGCGCGTGGTGAACGTTCCTCTGAACGTCACCGAGGAGATGCTCTTCGGCGGCATGGACGCGGAGGCGACCATGCGCGAGGGCCGCCCGGTGATGCAGAAGGGCGTGCTGGCCCAGGCCGACGGGAACATCCTGTACGTGGACGACGTCAATCTACTGGACCAGAGGGTCCTCGCTTCGCTGCTGGACTGCGTGGCGTGCGGCCGCGTGGTCGTCGAGAGGGAGGGGGTGTCCGGCGAATACCCGTGCGATACTCTGATGATCGCCACCATGAACCCCGAGGACTCCGACATCAGCTCGCATCTTCTCGACAGGTTCGACCTGTGCGCCTATTCGGATTTCCCCAACGAGGATGTCCGCGGGAGGGAGGAGGTGCTCCGCAGGAACGCGGAGTTCGTCCGCGATCCCGCCCACTTCGTCTCGATGTACTCGGAGGACGAGGAGAAGCTCAGGGCCGATATCGAACGTGCGCGCAGGATCCTCCCGCTGGTGACGATATCCGACGATCTGCTCGGAGTGGCGGTCGAGCTTTCCGCGAAGGTCTGCGCCGACGGGTTCCGCGGGGACATCGCCATGGCCGAGACATCCTCGGCGCTCGCCGCCCTCAACGGAAGGGACGAGGTGATGAGGAAGGATGTCGAGGAAGCGGCGATGATCTGTTTGGCGCACCGTCGCAACTATTCCCAACCTCCGCCTCCGCCGGAGCCTCCAGAACCGCCCGAGCAGGACGACGAACAGCAGGAGGACGACCAGAACCAGGATCGGGATCAGCAGGAGCAGACACCTCCGGAGCCCCCCGAGAGGGAGGAGCAGGAGCCGGAGAAGGACGAGAACGACGTCCCGCCCCCGCCGGAGGATCTCCAGCAGATGCTTGAGGAGATGATGTTCGAGATAGGGGAGCAGTTCCGCGTGATCGACTACCTCCAGGACGGCCGCAGGATAATCCGCACCACGTCGAGTCGCAAAGGACGCAGGGCGATGGCCGAGAGCAACGATTCCTCGGGACGCTACGCCCGCTCCAGGATCCCGGAGGGCCGCGTATCGGACGTGGCGTTCGATGCCACCGTGCGTGCCGCCGCCCCCTATCAGAAGGGCAGGGACCACGCCGGTCTGGCCGTATCGATAGAGAAGCAGGACATACGCCGGAAGGTGAGGGAGAGGAGGTCCGGGTGCACCATCCTGTTCCTGGTGGACGCCAGCGGTTCGCTGGGGGTCCGCAGGAGGATGGCGGCGGTGAAGGGCGCCGTCCTGTCAATGCTCCGCGACAGCTACGTCAAGAGGGACAGGATCGGATTGATGGCATTCAGGCGCGACTCCGCCGAGCTGATCCTCCCGCCGACCAGGTCGGTGGAGTACAGCTACAGGAAGCTGGAGGAGCTGCCGACCGGGGGGAAGACCCCGCTCGGTCAGGCGCTGGTGACCGTCGGAGATTTCATGACGTCGTACTCCAGGAGCCATCCCGGCGAATCCTGCTACATCGTCCTGATAACCGACGGCAGGGCGAACGTGCCCCTGAAGGAGGGGTCGGACGCCAACGAGGAGGCCAGGGAGCTGGCCAAGGATCTGGCGATCCCCCAGGTCAGATGGATTGTGGTGGACGCCAGCACCGGCTACATCCGCTTCGACAACGCGGAGCGTCTGGCGGCCGAGCTGGACGGCACCTACTTCCGCCTGGAGGACCTGAACGCCGACCGTCTGGCCGAATCGGTCAGATCGGTGATAGGGCGATCGCAGCTCCGAACCCGCGCGGGACAGGACCGTCTCGGTCACCCTGACGGTCCTCCCGCACCTCGCGGCGGCGTCCTGCACTATGCGCGTGAGGGCGCTGCAGCAGGGCACCTCCATCCTGATGACGATCGCCTCGTTGATCGGGTTGCTCTTCAGGATCTCCAGAACCTTGTCGAAGCGGGCGCGGTCGTCCAGTTTGGGGCAGCCGATGATCACGGGCTTCCCTGCGATCATCCTCTTCTTGAAATCGTCCATGACGAACGCGGTGCAGTCCGCGGCGAACACGATGGTCCCCCTGTACCTCTCGGACACCGGAGGAACCAGAGCAAGTTGGATGGGCCATTGGGGTCCGTCCGGTCCCATGGGGGCGCTACCTGGGCAGGCCATCATGTGGATGTGCTCGTGGGCCTGGACCGGCTTGTGCTCCACGAACGAGATAGCTCCCTGCGGGCATGCCGGCAGGCAGTCGCCCAGCCCGTCGCAGTAGTCCGGTTTGACGAGTTTCGCTTTCCCGTCCACAATGGCGAGCGCGCCCTCGTGGCACGCCTTCACGCAGAGTCCGCAGCCGTCGCATTTCTCCTCATCGATCACGAGGTCCTTTCCTGACATGCGACCGATGAGGGTCTGCGTCCGTATATGGTTGCCGTCGGTACTTCACGGCCTTACCGGACATCTCGTTCGGCACGTGCATGACTTCTTTCGTGCCCTGGGGCGGTGTCCCGATGAATCGCATCCTATGGAGGGGTGCGGGTTGCACGTTCCGATCGAGCAGATCCAATTGTTCTCCATCAACATGTTCGTCTGATTGCAGTGGCGGATAATCCTGCCCTTGTTATGGACAGTTTTTGGAACATATTGGATGTATCATCCAAGTAACATAATACGAATGAAGGGGACGGCCGTGTCAGATCGGGTTTCGACACTGGACTATACTTTTAGGTCGCAAGATAACACGATATCGGAATTCGTCGGAATCATTTTATTGTCTATACAGGTTGGCACTACCATCCAACAGTGAGTTTGATGGAAGTTAAAATCGACGATGTCTCCTTCAGCTACAAGGGGTGCGAAGACTCCCCGGTGCTCAAGGGGATATCCGCACTGATCAGGGGGCCGCAGGTCGTATCGATCCTGGGTCCGAACGGAGTCGGAAAATCCACCTTGATACATTGTATCAATAAGATTCTGGAACCGACCCGCGGGGTGGTTCTGCTCGACGGAATCGAGACGACCGAATACACCCTGAAGGAGATGGCGAAACGGATCAGCTACGTCCCCTACTCTTCATCAGACACATTCCCACTGACCGTAGTGGACACCATTCTGTTGGGAAGACACCCCCACGCGGGGTGGAAGACGACAGATGAAGACCTGAGGAAGGTCTATGAGGTGCTGGAGAGGCTGGAGATATCCGACCTGGCCATGCGCTTCTTCAACGAACTGTCGGCTGGTCAGCACCAGAAAGTTATGTTGGCTCGCGGACTCGTCCAAGAGCCGGACGTCATACTTCTCGATGAACCGACTTCTAACCTGGACATTAGACACCAATTGGGGATATCGCGCATGCTGAGGGAGCTGTCCCGTACGGACAACATCCTCGTCGTCATGATCAGTCATGATCTGAACATCGCGGCCAGATATTCCGATAACATCATCCTGATGCACAATGGGGGGATCTTTGCCGCCGGGTCGCCGAAGGAGGTGCTGACCGAAGAGAACATCAGAACGGTGTACGGGGTCGAATCGAAGATCATCGATGATGAAGGCCGCCCGTACATTGTCGTGAGGGACGAACAGTTCGAGGATACGGCCTCGTTGTCCGAGGACACGGTATGTGTCGCGGACAGCGATCCGTCGTCATGAAACAATGCTTTCGAGGAGATACGATGGATAAGAAAACTTTGTCTGTAATCATCGTTGTAATCATCCTCATCGTCGCGAGTGTATCCGCATACACTCTGCTCAACAAGAAAGGCGATGAAACCATCAGCACGTTCGACGAAGCCGAGCTCAAGGTCTACGGTAACGTCAACGGAGACAGGTTCTTGGATGCTGACGATGCGAAGATTATCGAGAAACTGGTCAAGGACGGCAAGAGTGCCGAGGAGTATCCTCTGGCCGACGCCAACCAGGACGGGAAGCTGACATCCGAGGATGTGGATGTAGTCAATGCGGTCGTGGCCGGCAAGTCCACCACGCTCTATCACATCAGCTATACCGACGCGGACGGGAACGGAGTCATGGATACGAAGATCGTTTCCACGGCTTTCCCCATAAAATCCACCATTATGACCGCTTCCACGAACACGGCCATTCTGATGTACTGCCTCGGAATCGTCGACCAGGTCAAGGGAGCTTCCTACTCCAGTTCGTCGCTCGATAAGGACCTGTTCGCGGATTCGTACCTGGACACCTCGAAGTGCGTCAAGCTCGGATCCTCTTCCAGCTCGATCACGTTCGAGGACGGCAAGGCCGGATCCTCCGACATCATCAAGGAACAGAATGTGACCGCACTGATCACCGACTGGAACCGCACGTACATCACGAACGAGGCCGATTTCGAGAAGGCCGGCGTCGATGTCATCCGTCTCTCGGCGGCAGCCGCGGACAGGGAGACACTGACGAGTTCCGCTATGCTCCTGGGACTCCTGTTCCAGTGCGCGGACCGTGCGAACGAGTTCGTCGACCTGTCTCTCTCGGTCTACGATTACATCGACGACTGCATCGGGGGCAAGACTCCCGTGAAGGCCCTCGCATCCAGTATGAATGGATACCTGTCGACGATAGAGTCCGATTACGGGCAGGCCCTCACCATGGCGGGTGCCGAGTATCCGCTCTCCGCCGATGCCTTCGGAGGTTCTACGTCCGGGAAGATCGCGGATCATCCCGAGATCTATGCCAACTACTCCTTCGACTACCTCATCCACGTGAGGTCGAATCTGAACTATGTGCAGACTCAGGACACGATCAATTCCATGTGGAACACCTATACGAAGGCGTTCGCCGACTGGGAGCATGCGGACTCGGGACAGTACATGATTTCTGGAATGATTCCCGTGGCCTTGAGGGTCGCTTATGCCAGCGCCGTGTTCTATCCGGACGCTGTGGATCTGGACAAGGTCGATGAGCTCCATCAGCAGTTCGTTGACAAGTTCTTCAACGGCAAGACCTACGACATCTCGTCGCTGGATTTCGTGATTTCTATCGACGATATCACGAGCTAAACCTCTTCGCCGGGGAAACCCGGCACACATCTTCACAAGTGATCACATGGGTGGGGCGACGGATTCGGATTTCAAGGAGCAGTATTCGCGGTACATAGTCCGCAGGTTGCTCTTCATCGCCGTATTCGCCGTCATCCTGATCGTTCTCGCTTTGGTATCCGTGGCTGTGGGAACCCGCAGTCTGTCAATCGACCAGGTGTACAATCTCCTCATCGATCACCTCGGAGGTCGCACGTACGACCCCGTGACCGAACACGACCTCTGGTACGATGACAACATCGTCTGGAATTATCGTCTTCCGCGTGTCATGTTCGCCATCTTCGCAGGAGCGTCCCTGTCCGTCGCGGGGGCTGCCATGCAGAGTGTGATGAAGAATCCCCTGGCCGACCCCTACACCACCGGGATATCCTCCGGGGCCCTGTTCGGTGTGGCGATCGCCATGGTGCTGGGATTCGTCGCAGGCAAAGGAGGGATCGACAGTTACGGTCTCGTCCTGAATTCCATGATATTCGCGATGATCCCGGTAATGGTGATCTATCTGATGTCCCCGTTCCTCAGGAGGTCGCCCGCGACATTGATCCTGGCGGGGACGGCCGTCTCGTATCTCTTCAATTCAGTGACGGATATACTTCTTGTATCGACGGACGAGCAGACCCTCGCGGAGGTCTATAAATGGCAAGTGGGGAATCTGGCCGATCTGTCCTGGGACGCCATTCCTCTGACGTTCGCTTCCTGCATCATCGGTTCGGCCCTCCTGATGTGCTTCTCCAAGAAACTGAACCTCATGAGTCTTGATGACGCCGATGCGAAATCCCTCGGATTGGACAGCGAACAGCTCAGACTCACATGTCTCGTCATCCTGTCTTTCATGGCGGCCTCGGTGATCAGCTATTCAGGAATCATCGGGTTCGTGGGCCTCATCGTCCCGCATATGGTCAGGTTGCTGCTGGGAGCGGACAACCGTTTCGTCATCCCGGCATCGTTCATAGTGGGGGCGGCGTTCCTGCTGTTCTGCGATATAATCTCCAGGGTCATCGATGTATCCGCGACCATCCCGGTCGGAGTGGTCACCGCATTGATCGGTTCCCCGATCTTCCTCTATCTGATCCTGAGGAACAAGAGGGAGGTGTGGTGAGATGAGCGACAAGGTGGAGGAAGGGGTCAGGGAATATCGCAGGAAGGACAGGCGCAGGGTCGTGATATCGCTGGTCCTGATTGTCCTCATATTCCTGATATGCGTCTATTCGCTGTCGGTGAGTCGTGTCGACATCTCATTCACTCAGGCTCTCGAAGCCGTATGGAATCACATAACCGGCGATGTTCCGGTGAAGTCGGAGAATTACAAGGAGTGGTGGATCGACACCGTGATCGTCAAGGACAATGCCCCCCGTACGATTTGCGGAGTGGCCGTCGGTGCGATTCTCGCCATCAGCGGTGCGGTGATGCAGAGCATCACGCGTAACCCTCTCACGGACCCGTACACGATCGGAATATCTTCCGCCGCCCTGCTCGGGATGGCGGTCGTGGTCGTCTTCGGGGTCTGCATAATACCTACGGCGACCGGTGTGACGGCCTACATCGCGAACGCGTTCGTGTTCTCTCTGATCCCGGTGGCCGTCATCATGATGGTCTCATCGGTCAAACGGATGAGCTCCACGATGATGATCCTCGTCGGTATCGCGATGATGTACATGTTCAACGCCTTCACGACGTTCATCAAATTCAACGCGGAGGCCGAACAGGTCCACGAGATATTCGAGTGGAGTCTGGGAACGCTCACGGGTGTGTCCTGGGACGCGGTCCTGATTCTCATAGGGACGTCCGTTGTGCTGACGATCCTGATGCTTGTCTTGGCCAACAGGATCAATGTCGTCGCTCTGGGGGAGAAGGAGTCCATCGCACTGGGCGAGAATCCGACGAGGGTCAGGCTCGTTTGCCTGATCATCGTCTCCATATGCACGGCTGTCGCGGTGTGCTTCACCGGATCAATCGGTTTCGTCGGTCTGGTGGCACCCCATGTGGCGCGCCTGTTCGTCGGCAGCAACTGCAAAGCGCTCATTCCGTCATCTGCGATAATCGGTGCGATGATGGTCGTCGGAGCCGATGTCCTGGTCAGGAGCCTCCCGACCGTGCTCCCCGTGGGAGTGGTCACGGCGCTTATCGGCAGTCCGCTGTTCCTGTACTTCCTGTACATGCAGAGGAAGAAGTCGGTTTGGTGACGTTCCGTCGAAGGATGCCAGACCTGTCTGACCGGATGATTCCCTCAAAGGCCACTATAAATACGCCCGACCCGATTGGAAATAACATCCAATTAGCCGCCGGATAGGTGATCCCTTGCGCTTCGTCAACATCTCCATAGGAACGAAGGACAGCTTCCTTCTGAACAGGACCGCTTCTGAGGTGAGCGCCGAGTTTCCCGATTTCCGCTACGTCAATTATGATTCCGCGGACCTGGATTCCGACCCCGAACTCCTTATGCAGGCGTGCGACGAGGTCTCAGAGGCGCAGTTCGTGACCATGAAGGTCCACGGCGACACCTCCTACATGAAGAGGTTCGACAGGCTCAGGAAGGTCATCGAATCGAAAGGGGTGTGCGCGCTGCTCGTGTGCACCGAGGAGTGCGTCACCGAATCCTTCCGCTACATGTTCGACGGCACCGACGGGGAGTTCGACCTCGCCCGCTCGTACTATGTGCTGGGAGGCGACGGGAACATCCGTTCTCTCTTCCTGTGGGCGATCCGCAGGTTCGATCGCATCGACATCGACGTCCCCCAGCCGACCAGACCCCCGGCCCAGGGCATATACATGCCCGGGAGGGGGATAGAATTCGAGCCGTACCTCGATTCCCTGGATCCCGGGAAGCCGAACATCGGGATCTTCTTCTACCAGAAGCAGTGGCTGAACGGGAACACCGGGAACGTGGACGGTCTGATCCAAGCGGTGGAGCGCCGTGGCGGGAATCCCGTCCCTGTGTTCCTGCAGACATACGAGGATAAGCTGACCGGCGCCATCGGCGTCAAGCGCATCCTGAGGGAGATCCTGACGAGGGACGGGGAACCCGTACTCGACGCGATAATCGAGACCATGAGCTTCTCCCAGACGCTCGTGGCGTCCCCGGGGGACGGGGAGCAGGTCAGCGATGACAACTTCTTCGCATCCTACGGGGTGCCCGTGCTCCAGACCATGTCCCCGAACGCCGATTACAAGGGGTGGTCGGAGGACATCGCCGGCCTGACCCCCGCTGAAGTGGCCTACGACGTCGCCCATCCGGAGTTCGACGGGCAGATAATCACGGTGCCCTCGTGCACCACCGAGAAGCTGGAGGACGGCTCCCGCGAATACCGTTCCATACCGGACAGGGCCGACCGCATCGCCGACATGGCGATGATGTGGGCCGAGCTGCGCCGGACTTCCGAGAAGGAAAGGAAGGTCGCGATCCTCCTCTACATGTATCCTCCCAAGACGGCCAACGCAGGGGGCGCAGCCGGATTGGACACCTTCGCCAGCGTCGTCGACCTCCTGCACAGGATGAGGGACGACGGATACGACGTCGGGGATCCGATCCCGGAGACGCCGAGGGAGCTCGTGGACATGCTCCTGGCCGGTCTGACCAACGATTCCGAGTGGATCTCCGACGACGAGGTGCGCAGGAGGTCCCTGGACCTCGTCGATAAAGAAACGTACGACACATGGTATCGGGAGCTGTCCGACTCCGCCAGGGCCAGGATCGAGGAGGGATGGGGCGCTCCTCCGGGGGATTTCTACTCCGTGGACGGGAGGATCACCATCCCCGGGATCGTATTCGGAAACATCCTGGTCGGATTCCAGCCCGACAGGGGCAGGGACATCCAGGAGAGCTACCACGATCCGTTCGTGGTGATGCCCCATCAGTACTACGCATACTACCATTGGCTCAGGCATGTGTTCGGCGCGAACGCCGTCATCCATGTGGGAACCCACGGCACCCTGGAATGGCTCCCCGGGAAGTCCGTCGCATTGTCGAAGGATTGCTGCCCGGACTACGTCCAGGATTCGATCCCGGACATCTATCCCTACGTGATAGGCAATCCCGGTGAGGGGATCCAGGCGAAGAGGCGCGCCTCCGCCGTCATAATAGACCACATGATCCCGGTGATGACCCGCGCCGGAGGGTACGATGAGATCATGGAGCTGGAGGGCGCGGTCCAGAGGTACATGGACGCCGGAACGCAGGGGCAGACCGAAGCCAGGGGGATGTACCTCGCCGGGATCAGGGACATCGTCGGGCGGATGGAGATGTACAGCGACCTGAAGCTGGACCCGGCCTGCTCCGACGGGGAGTTCGCGTCGCACATCGACGATCTGTACGACTACATCACGGACGTCAAGGGCAATCTGATCAAGGACGGCCTCCACATCCTCGGCAGGCCGCCGGAGGGCGACCTGCTGACGGAATCCGTGTACTCGCTCACGCGTCTCGCCAACGGGAACATCCCTTCCCTGCGCGGATCCATAGTCGCGTACCGCGGATACGACATCCTGGATCTGATCGGCGACCCTTCCGGGAGGGAACCCGACGGGAGGCTGAAGGGTGAGGTCCTCGATTCAGTCGAGGAGGAGACGACGGACGTCATACGCTCGTTGGCTTCCATGGGCTTCGACCCCGTCCGCTGCTCGGAATCCATCTCGTCACGGTATCCGGAAGAGGACGGGAGCCTGTCGTCCGTGGTCTCGTTCATCTGCACCGAATTGTACCCGAACCTCATGGCCATGGGCGGCGAGGTCGACAGCGTCATGGACGCCCTGGACGGGAGGTACATCCTGCCGGGACCGGCCGGATGCCCCACCAGGGGGAGGGCCCAGCTGCTCCCGACGGGCAGGAACTTCTATTCAATCGACCCGGACGCCGTCCCGTGGCATTCCAGCTGGGAGATCGGTCGCAGGATGGCCGACCAGATGCTCGAGCGCCACATCAGCGATTACGGATCCTATCCCCGCACGGTCGGGATCGTGGTCTGGGCCACGGATACGATGAAGACGGGGGGCGACGACGTCGCCTACATCCTGTGGCTGATGGGGCTCCGCCCGGTGTGGAGCGGCTACGCCGGCAGGGTCCTCGACATCGAGGTCATCCCTCTGGAGGAGCTCGGGAGGCCGAGGATCGATGTCACGCTGAGGATCAGCGGGCTGTTCCGGGACACGTTCCCCAATCTCGTCAATCTGATCGACAGGGGCGTGGGGATGATCTCCTCCCTGGACGAGTCGGACGACGAGAACTACCTCGCAGCGAACCTGAGAGCGGACATCGCGAAGGCGATCTCCGAGGGGATCCCGGAGGACAGGGCCCGTTCGGACGCGTCGATACGCATATTCGGGGACGCCCCCGGAACGTACGGCTCCGGCACAAACATCCTGATCCGCACCTCCGACTGGAAGGATGTGGACGACATCGGCGCCATCTATCAGAGCTACGGGCAGTTCGCCTACGGCATCGGACGCAGGGGCGAGGCGAAGCCCGAAGCGTTCAGGAGGAGGCTGGAGCTGATGGACGTGACCGTCAAGAACAGCGTCAGCCGCGAGTACGACATGTTCGACAACGACGACGTCTACAACGACCTGGGCGGGTTCAACGCCGCCGTGCGTTCGGTCAGGGGCAGGATGCCCATGTCCGTCATCGGATGCTCGGCCGACACCTCGGCGATAAAGACGAGGACGGTGGACGAGGAGGGGAGATTCGTCTTCCGCAGCAAGATCAACAACCCGAAGTGGCTGGAGGGCCTGAAGCGCCACGGGTTCAAGGGCGCCGAGGAGATCTCCAACATGGCCGAGTACGTGCTCGGTTGGGATGCCACGTCGGACATCATCGACCCGTGGATGTACCAATCCATAGCGGAGAGGTTCCTCTTCGATGAGGAGACGGCGGAGTGGTTCAGGGACGCCAACCCCTACGCGATGCACGAGACCGCCGCCCGTCTGCTGGAAGCGATGGGGCGCGGAATGTGGACGCCGGACGAGGAGACCAGGAGACAGCTGGAAGAGATATACTCGGACCTGGAATCGCAGTTCGAGGGGATGCAATGAACGATATCGCGGTGAAGGCCGCGGGCCTGGTGAAGAGGTTCGGGGATTTCGCGGCAGTGGACGGCATCGACCTGGAGATCCGCAGGGGCGAGATATTCGGATTCCTCGGACCCAACGGCGCAGGGAAGACCACGACGATCCGCATGCTCACCACCCTGTCCCCTCCGACCGAGGGGTCCATCGAGATCGACGGCAGGCCCGTCAGGGGTCTCGACGACCCGGTGAAGGAGCGGATCGGGATAGTGCAGCAGCACATCTCCCTCGACAGGGACGTCACCGTTTTGGAGAACATCCGCTACCACGCGATGCTCCACCGCATCCCCAGGAGGGAGGCGGACGGGCGCATCCGCACGCTGGTGGACATGATGGGCCTCGGACCGTACCTGGACCGCCTGGTCATCGACCTGTCCGGCGGATGGAAGCGCAGAGTGGCCATCGTCTGCTGCATGATCCACGACCCGTCCATAGTGTTCCTAGACGAACCGACCGCGGGATTGGACACCCAATCGAGGCATATGCTCTGGGAGCTGATCCACCGTCTGAACGACGACGGGAGGACGGTGTTCGTCACCACGCATTACATGGACGAGGCGGAGGAGCTCTGCGACCGCGTCGCGATCATCAATCACGGGAGGATCGTAAGGGTCGGCACCCCGAAGGAGCTCTGCGAATCCATAGGGCAGTGGGCCGTGGAGTACCGGGAGGACGGTCGCAAGGCCTTCAGGTACTTCTCGGATTGGGACGACTCCCGCAGGTTCCAGGATTCCATCGGATCGGAGAGGCTCATCGTATCCCGCGCCACGAATCTGGAGGACGTGTTCCTCGAGCTGACGGGACGCGACGTCCGCGCCACGGAGGAGGTGAAGTACCGCGTATGACCGCCTTCGCCGACTCCCTCCGCGTCGCATGGATCGACATGATGTTCATCCGCCGGAACCTGCCGACGGTGCTGGTCACGTCGCTCATCGCCCCGCTCCTGTACCTGTTCGCATTCGGGTACGGCCTCGGGAAGGGGTTGACGGTGGACGGGCGCGACTATCTGGCGTTCATGATCCCGGGGGTCATCGCCATGACCACGCTCACGGCATGCTTCAACACCGTGGCGACCAAGGTCATGCTGCAGCGCACCTACTATCAGAGCTTCGACGAGCTGTTCCTCTGCTCGATGTCGCCGTCGGCGATCATCATGGGCAAGGCGTACGCGGGGATGGTCCGCGGGTTGATCAGCTGCGCCGTCCTCTACGGGATGGGGCTCATCCTGAGCGCCGACATGATGCTCACGCCGGGGGCGGTGCTGATGATCGTGTTCTCCTGCCTGATGTACGGCCTGCTGGGTGTGGTTTCCGGGATGCTCGCCAATTCCCATCTCACGCTGAACCTGTTCAACAGCCTGGTCATCCTGCCGATGACGTTCCTGAGCGGGACGATCTTCTCATTGAACAGCATGAGCGGTCCGGTGCAGACGGCCATCGGGTTCCTCCCGCTGACCCACACGACATCGTGCATCAGGGCCTCGATCCTGGGGGACGCGTTCCCGTGGGCGTCGCTTCTGATCCTCCTGGTCTGGTCTTCCGCGTTCTTCCTGATCTCCAGGCATCTGATGGTCAGGGGCAGGTCATGAGGGACGGAGGCTGGCACAGCCTGTTGGATTACCAATCCAATAAATACCGTCGAGGGGGATGCATCCCCGATAAAGACATGTCCCGGGATACGGAGAACCATCTTACCGATGCGGAGTCGTCGGACGTCATAGCGGAAGTGCGCGACCTCGTCGTCAGGTTCGGCGATTTCACCGCGGTGAACGGATTGAGCTTCCAGGTCAGGCGCGGGGAGATATTCGGATTCCTCGGACCCAACGGGGCCGGGAAGACCACGACCATCCGCACGATCACGACCATCCAGAGACCGACCTCGGGGAAGGTCATAATCGACGGGTACGACGCATCCGTGGACTATCTGGAGGCGAGGAAGCTCATCGGCATAGCGCAGCAGCACATCGCCCTGGACAAGGACCTGACGGTCCGCCAGAACATCAAGCAGCACGCGCTCCTCCACAAGATTCCCAAGACCGAGCTGGAGTCCCGCATCGAATACGCGGCGGAGCTCCTCGGACTGCAGGAGTACATGGACAGGAAGGTCGAGAGCCTCTCCGGCGGATGGAAGAGGAAGGCGTCCATCGTGTGCGCGATAGTCCACCGCCCCCAATTGCTTCTCCTGGACGAGCCTACGGCCGGTCTGGACACCAGGTCCAGGCATCTTCTCTGGGATCTGGTCCGCGACCTGAACCACAGGGGGACCACGATCCTGCTCACCACCCACTACATCGAGGAGGCGGAGTCGCTGTGCGACCGCGTCGCCATCATCAACCACGGTTCCCTCGTGGCGCTGGGCACGGTCGACGAGCTCAGGGACATCATCGGGCGCGTCACCGTGGAGGCCGAGAGGGACGGGAGGGTCGAATTGTCTTACTTCCCCACGAGGGAGGCGGCCAAGGCCTACTCCGAGACTCTTGGCGATATATACTTCAATATACGCAGGACGACGCTGGAGGACGTGTTCCTCGAGCTCACCGGCGAGGACAGGGGGCGTCTGGCGTGAATCCCCTGTCGATACTCGACGAGACCTATCGCGTCGCCTGGGGCGACCTGGTGTACACCAAGGAGAACATCGTAGAGGTGCTGATCACCAGCCTGGTCGGCCCCCTCCTGTACCTGCTGGCCTTCGGGTTCGGGATCGGCGGGAGCATCTCCGAGGACCCGGACGCGTACATGGCGTTCATCGTTCCGGGGATCGTCGCATTGACCACCCTGTCGGCGACTTTCAGCACGGTGTCGATGAAGATCCTCATCCAGAGGCTGTTCTACATGAGCTTCGACGAGCTGCTGCTGTGCCCGGTCCACATCTCGTCGATCATCCTGGGGAAGTGCGCCTCCGGCGTGATACGCGCACTGCTCAGCTGCACCGTGCTGATCTTCGTCGGCCATCTGATATCGCCTGCTGTGAGCATCGATCCCATGGCGCTCGTGGTGGTGTTCTTCGCCGCCCTGACGTTCTCGATGCTCGGTCTCCTGGCGGGGATGCTGACCAACAAGACGCAGAAGCTGAACATGTTCTCGGCTCTGGTCGTGGTGCCCATGACGTTCATGTGCGGGACGCTGTTCAACGTCGATGCGCTGCCGTCGGTGGCCTCATGGGTGGTGTACGCTCTGCCGCTGACCCATGTCAGCGCCTTGATGCGGGGGATAATGCTGGATACCGGGATCCCGTTGGATTCGGTGTTGATCCTGGCGATCTATCTGGTCGGGTTCTTCGCGCTGTGCTGGTGGCTGATCAAGACGAACAGGTGCTGATATCCATATCGTCTGCCGTTTCGAACTTTTTCGAGCATTCGAGATTCTAGTCAACGCGTAGGTTTATGCACTCTTTTGCGTCATAACAATACCGCTAAATATCAGTACGGTGTTCACCATACTGAGATTACGGCCCCAATGGGGCCGGACACCTTGAGGGTGTCAATCTCCTGGAACATCCCTTACGGGATGTCGATGGTGATCTCGGTCTCTCCGACCTTGATCACCAAGCGGATACCGCGGTCACGGTATTCGATCTGGATCATCGTGATCCTAAAACCTCCTACCGGGGCGGTCCCCCAGGCTTGCCGGAGTGTTGTAGCACCCCGACAGGTTGTCTGGGGGCTTCCCGCCTTCCGGCATTCACTCGTATAGGTGAATAATATTTAGATTTATCTGAATATATGAGTGGTTCATATCCTGTCGCCAACTAATGTCATCATCTGAATGAGGGGATGATGCTGGACATCGGGATTCCGATGAATTCGGTGCAGATGCCCAAGGATGTCCTAACGGATTCTTCGCGCTGTGCTGGTGGCCGATCAAGACCAACGGGCATCGATCATTCGCCGAGCTTCTTCATCGCGCGGCGTATGTAGTTGGATGCCACGTTGTTGGGGACGTCGCGGTCAAGGATGGCGGACATGGTCAGCGATGTTTCCATAGGGGTCATGTCCATATCCTTCGACAGGGTGTACGCCAATGCTTCCATCACGGTCAGATTGTCGCGCAGGACGCGGATGCCGAAGGGGATCAAGAGGTCCGGTGCGTACATCTCCGTGTCGGAATCGAAACCTTTCTCGCCATCCAATTCGCCGATGACTACGACTTGATGTCCTCTCTGTTGATCCAATGTCTTCGCAGCCCATCTCTCGCGGGCCACTTCGTTCGCCTCGTCCATCGTTCCGAACTTTCCGATCACCACGGATTTTTCTGCACTGCGTTCCTCTACGATGTATGAATCAGCACTCTTTTGCACCATAACAATACCGCTAAATATCAGTACGGTGTTTACCATATTGAGATTACGGCCCCGAGTGGGGCCGGACACCTTGAGGGTGTCAATCTCGGCTTGCACCCCTTACGGGATGTCGATGGTGATCTCGGTCTCTCCGACCTTGATCACCAAGCGGATACCGCGGTCACGGTATTCGATCTGGATCATCGTGATCCTAAAACCTCCTACCGGGGCGGTCCCCCAGGCCTGCCGGAGTGTTGCGTACCCCGACAGGTTGTCTGGGGGCTTCCCGCTTTCCGGCATTCACCCATATGGGTGAATAATATTTTAATTTTTCTTAGTATGCGTCATATCTTGATACAAATTCTGCGGTTCCGAGTGCAACCCTTAAACCACATCCGAGCATCCCGTCGTCCGCGATGGACGACGGCTTCAGATACCAGGCGCTCGAGGATGCGATAGTCGACGCGGTCCGCCGCGGGACCGAAGGCAAGCGTATCGGGGTCGCATGCTCCGGGGGATTGGATTCCGGACTCATCTCCGCCATAGCGAAACGCTACGCCGAATCCGTCCACCTCTACACCTGCGGAACGTCCGGCGCCTTCGACGTCGCCATGGCCGAGGACCTCTCGCGTATGCTCGACCTCCCGTGGACGCACGCGAGGATATCCAAAGGCAACATCGAGGGCAGGATACGCTCGATGATCCAATCCACCGGCGAATCCGACCCGTTCACCATATCCTACGAGCTCCAGCTGTACAGCGTCTGCCTGGAGGCCGAGGAGGACGTGATCCTCACCGGCCAGGGCTCCGACGAATACTTCATGGGCTGCGCCAAGTTCGTCGGCCAGGGGGACGAGAGCTACGGAATCCTGAAGGATGCCAGCGTCGACCGTCTGCTGGATGTGTCGATCCCGTGCGAGCTGAGGATCGCGGACAGCTTCTCCAAGACCCTGGTCTACCCCTACATGGACACGGCCGTGATATCGCTGATATCCGAATTGGACCCGGAGGACCTGAGGCCGAAGGACATGGATTCCAGGAAGGCCGTTCTGAGGGAGATCGCGGAGCATCTGGGATTCCCGGAGATCGCCCGCAGGAAGAAGAAATCGTCACAATACGGGTCCGGCACGACGGACCTCATCCGCGCCATGGCCCGCGAGAGGGGCATGAGGTACAACGAGTACATCGCATCGGTCTATGACGATGTGGTCTCGCCGTCCCTCCCTTCGAGCGGGAGGGGCTCCGTGATCAACGCCAGGGTGGATTCCGTCCTGAAGGCCGAAGCGGAGAGGATCATCGAGGGATGCGGTCTCGACCCTTCCGAAGCGATAGCGGGATTCTACAGGAGGATCGTCCGGGACGGGGACCTCCGTTCCATAGACGACGGAGGGGAGCGATGGCGATGGAAGGGAGCGGATGGAACAGGCTCGGACTGGTCATATCGGTCCTGTGGCTGTTCATCCTGATGTTCAGGCTGGTGGCGTTCTCATCATCCTACGCGAACACGCCCCAGGGGCAGGTGTTCACGGGGGTGCTGAACGTCATCCTGGTGGTCGGTCTGATCCTGGCCGCGGTCGTCCTGTTCAAGGGATCGTTCGGATACATGGCATCGAAGAAGCCCGGTTCCGACCGCTGCCCCCAGTGCTACGCAAAGATACCTCCGGGCGAGACATTCTGTCCCAAGTGCGGGCGCGAGAGGAAGCGATCGCGTATCATTCTTCGTTCATGTTTCGCGGTCACAGATTGTTTAGTTTAGATGCGGTTCTGACATCTGGGGCATAAACTCATTAGGTGTTCAATGAGCACATTCAGATTGGTGTCGTCGCAAACGCTGATTCTATCGTGGAAGCTGAATACTTCTAGACGGTCCAAGAATAGACCGAAGTCGTGAATGTTGTGCGGAATATGTCCGTATCCCGCTTTCATTAGCACGGCTTCGAGACAGGGATTGTTATAGATCGGGACTACATGTTTTCCAAGAGGGACATCTCTAAACATGTCGCCCGTTTTATAGGACTTGAACGACCTGACATCTCCATCGACATCCAATACGGGGAAGATCTGTAATCTCGGCATCGTCCGAGACTCTTTGTCGTACTCTAGAAGTTTGAACTTCCCATGGAGCTGCTGATAGCTACTATACGAAGGTCTGGATAGGACCTCGTTGACATTAAGCATCGAGACTGTACCGTTCCCATTAGGGGCATCGATAATGATTGGGACCCTGAGTTCCTGATACAACCATTGCACCAGCATCTTCTCGGTCTTTCCGTGGACTATCGCGACGGAAACCGGCAGTCCCATCGACAATCCTCCATATCATGTCTGAGATCCGAGGCGATGTATGGAAGATTCAGATCTCTGATGTATGGAATGCCGTCGAATAGGCCGCTGAGATATCTGTCACGGTTGTTGTGGTTCTTCTGCGTGGGCACTATGCTGCTGATTGGAACGATTTCCTTGAACCCGTGATTGTCTATTCTGATGATGAATACGTTGTTCGGTTTGGCCGTTTCTAGAAGCAGAGTATTGTGAGTAGTCAGCACGAGTTGGCCGTCGATATTCTCCAGGACGTGATTCATCATATCATGGATCAATTTGTCGTGAACACCTGAGTCGAGCTCATCGATGAACGCAGTCCCTCCCATATTGCACTCGATCAATGCAGGGAAGATTTCGAGTAACTTGCGCGTTCCAGACGATTCCTGATAGAAGGGAACGGCTCTCTCCTTTCCTGCTATTCTCTTAGTCACAAACAGCATGTATTCTAATAGGCCGTTTCCAGTGGTTCTGCGTTCGTAGTAGACGTTTCTGATATCGGTGTAAAGGCGGATGAAGTACGAAGAAAGGGCCTTTTCATAGGCATCCAGTATCTTTTCATTCTCGATTGCCGTGAAACCACGGAACACATTGAACGGAACATTTCTTCCGGATTCTTCAGCACCGCTGACTTTTACGGCTCTGATCATGCGTATAACTTCGTCAACTCCTTTTGCGACATTATTTCTCATGAAGATGTCGTTGTTGTGGGCATATTCCGATACCAGGATGGCTAATGTCGAGTGCTTCCCCCATAACTTGGCTATGCGTTTGCGAAGATCTTTGGAGAAATCTCCCTTGAAGATTCCTCTGCCGAAGTAAATCTCGGGTCCATCATCCGTATTACTGATGCTGTAGTACTTGCCCAGACCACCCTTTTCGGTCTTGTAGCTGAGTTCTTCCTTGACAAGGAGGCCTCTTGAGTCAAACTCCAATTCATATTCGCCCTTGCACGTTCCGATCTGAAATTCAAAGAAGAGGTGCATTGCACCATCTGCATCCGCCATGATGCAATCCCTGCTGATGCACGGAAGATCACGAACTGTTCTCTTGAGGGGCGACATTGGTCCCGAATCCCTGATTTCCCCTTCTATGTCAGATGAGATTTCAGTGAACGGGTGATCGGTCTTTTCGGTGTTGACCACTGTTTCTATAGAATTTTTCAAGAACCTAATCGAAGAGATGAGGTTAGTTTTGCCGGAGCCGTTCTCCCCATATATCAGGGCGTATCCGAGTGGTTTATCCTTTTTTCCGACCAGGTTAAACTCCAAATGGTCGAATGAAAGGTAGTTATCTAACACTATGCGCCTGAACATACAGTGGATTCATAATGTTCGATATATTTATAACAATCGAACAAAATGTATGAAAATATTGAAATTATGCGGGATGAAAATCAACAAATTAATAAGATACAGGCATATTAGATGCAAAACGATTCATTACGACCCCTTCTTCCCGCAGTGGACTATCCCTTCCGGCGACACCGGCCTCACCCCGCGGTACATCTCCATGTCGTCCCCGACGGGGCAGACCTTGATGCAGATCCCGCAGGGCCAGTGGCGCTCTTTCTTCAACTGGATGTGGTGCTCCGTGCAGGCACGCATGTCCATCCGATACGGTCTCGTCCCGTCATCGGTGAAGCACTCCGAAGGACATTCGCGCAGGCACTTCCCGCAGTGGATGCAGAGGTCCTCCTCCAGCATAGGGTCCGCTTCCAGCGGAGCGTCGGTGACGACGGAGATGATCCTGACCCTCGGCCCGAACTCCTTCGTGATCAGGTTGTGGCTGTCGCCGATCGTCCCCATGCCCGAGTAGTATCCCGCCAGTACGTGGGAGAACGCCGCCTCCGGGTCGTCCAGGAGGGCGTCGATGCCGAAGTACCCGTCCCTGGGGAAGAACATGGCGCGGTACCCGCGCGACACCAGGTACCCGGCCATGCGGTAGCCCGCATCGTCCAGGATGCGGTTGGTGGTGTTGTACAGCTCCTGGTAGACCATGGACGGGGTCGTGGCGACCATCGGGACGTACAGCGGTATCCCCATGACGACGACGTTCTCCGCCCACGGGAGGATGTTCTTCGGACGGTAGTCCCCCGACTGGAGCGGATGCTCGTCCCATCTCCCCACGGGGCAGGTCCTGACGAGGCTCATGCCGAGCCTGCGGGCCTCGGCGACGACATCGGATTTCAGGCCGTCGTCGGCATCCATGCCATCGCCGTCCTGCCCGATCCGTGGTCGGAGATCGCGTTCCGAAGCTCTTCGAAGAATGCGGCGGTCTTCCCGTCGCTGTCCAGATTGAACACCATGTTCCTCCCTTCCGTGTATAGCACTATGCATTTGTCGACCTTGGCGTGGACCGCCAGGTCGTACTTTCCGAACTCGCTGTTCTTGAAGTTCCCCGTCAGGTAGTTGGAGTTCCCCAGGCCCCCTACGCGCGACCCGTAGTCCATGCCGTCCCTCAGCTCGAGGGCGACGATGTCGTCGAATTCCACCGTCCGGTGCATCATGGTGGCGTCCACCGTGACCGAATCGTCGTTCAGGGCGACGTCCACGTGACCCGCCGTCATGGCCACCGCTATGAGGATTGCGGCTATCGCCAGGACGATGGCCGTGAATCCGGCGATGATCCTGACGGTGGAGCGATAGTTCTCCCTCGCGCGCTCCGCCTCGGCGGGGGACGATCTCCTGACGGATCCGCAGGATGTCGCCTCCCGGATCCCGGCGTACATCTCCTCGGTCGCCCCGAGGTCGGGCAGGTTGAACGCCGCGGCCTTCATCCTGCCGTTCTTCGCGACGAACCTGACGACGATCATCTTCTCCACGGCGGTGGTGCCGGCGAAGGTGTAGCTTCCGAGCATCTCGTTGGTGAAGTCCCCGGACCCGCGCTTGATTCCGCCGTATCCGTATACGCGGAGGCCCGGTTCGAACCCGGAGACGATTTCCAGCTCCCTGATCGAGGAGAACGGGATCTCCAGCTTGGCCATGGGCGCTTTGATCGAGATGCGGTCGTCCTTCAGCTCGACCCACTCGCCCCTGATGGTCAGGAGGGAGAGGGGGATCGCAGCCAGGGCGACGATGAGGATGGCGATGTATCCGATGAACGGCAGCGATGTGCACATGAGCAGCACCGTGCCGACGGCTATGAGGGCCAGCGATACGGCCAGGCCCAGGGCTATCTTCGAAGTGTCGTTCATGTCGTCTCCTCCTCTTGGATGTCTGTCGGGTGCGGGGTCGTTCCGCACCCTATGGGGTATGGGCCTGCGTATATGAGCATCTAGCGAACGGATGCTCGCGGTCCCGTCATGTCGGAAGGAGCTGAAAAGGGGGCACTAAGGAGTTGCGTAGTGCGATTCCGAGTTGTGGAAGCGGAGGGTGGCCGCCGCCATTCGACGGTTTTATCAATCGGTTCGTCATTATACCATCGTGACCTTGGAAGACATCGATGAGGAATGGAAAGAGCTCTGGAAGCTGGAGTATCTCAAAACCATCAGCGCGTTCTACAACACGGCCGGAGGCAGGTTCGTCATCGGTCGTCGCGACGACGGCACATTCGTCGGTATCGGGGATGTCAAGGGGACGTTGAAGTCGATATCCGATTCGATACAGAATGTTCTCGGAATCTCAGCCACGGTCCGTTCGGAGTCCATCGACGACGTTACGTGCATCATCGTCGATGTTCCGAGGGGCAGGAGCAAGGTAGATTACAACGGACAGTTCTACAAGCGCGTGGGGAATACCACCCATCTGATCAGGCGCGAGGAGTTGAAAGATATCATCGCCGACGAACGTGGAATGTTCTGGATGGACGAGTCCAGCGGGCAGACCCCATGTTCGCTATCCGTTGATGCGGTCAGGCGTTTCATCGATATGGGCAAGGGTGTGAACAGGATACCGGAGGATATCGACCCTTCCGATATCACAGCCGTATTGGATCGCTACGGACTGCTTTGCGAGGACGGGACCGTCACCATAGCGGGCGTTCTGTTGTTTTCGGAGCATCCGCGCAGACTCAATCGCGGTGCGTTCATGAAGATCGGCGAGTTCGATAAGGACGGCGTTCTGAGAAGGGAAGATATCGTCGAAGCCCCGCTGATCCTTGTTCCGGATCTCGCCGTGGATCTCCTTTTCGAGAGATACATTCCGCCCATGTTCAGGTACGAGGGGGCATTGCGCAAGCTCGTAGATGTGTATCCGAGGGATGCCATCAGGGAACTCATTGTCAACGCAGTCGTCCACATGGATTACCGTTCGAAGGAGCCGGTCACGGTTTCGGTCCATCCCGACAATGTCGAGATCTTCGATTTCGGAGGCCTTCCCGATGGTTGGACGGTCGAGACTCTGATCGGCAAGCACAGATCCATACCGCGCAACCAGACGTTGGCCGATGTGTTCCACGACGCAGGCTATGTGGAGAATTGGGCCCAGGGCATCAGGAGGGTGATGGAGGCGTGCGAGGTCAATGGCAACCCTGCGCCGGAGTTCGTCCTGGAGCGCGAGGGTCTGGCCGTTTTCGTGTCGTCTACCGCTCGTCGGGAATCCGCATCTGCGGTGTTTGTACCCACGGAGAATCAGAAACGCATCCTTGATTGCATATCATCGGATCCTTCCATGACTCAGAAGAGAATGGCCGAAATCACGGGTCTTTCGGATAGATCTGTTAGATACAACTTATCGAAGTTGGTTGAGGCAGGAATTGTTCGCAAGGAAGGAGATAACAGGAGCAGAAGATGGGTCGTAGTATCCGAGTGATTGTCTACGACTCCTAGATGAAGTGAGATTCAATGCGGAAGCAATGCGGAAGCAATGCGGAAGCAATGCGGAAGCAATGCGGAAGTATGATGCAAGAATGGTGAAATCCAATTGCATTAATCGGTCGGTACCACCGTTTTGGAGCCGTAATCTTGTCGGTATCCACCAATCTAGTGTTCGACCGTCCCGTATGCGTATCGTTGCGGGTTCTATTCGTTATGAAACGGAAGAGCTCCCGCTCGTCGGAGAATTTTGGGAGATGAGTGCAGCCGCCGGGATTCGAACCCGGGCAATGAGCTTGGAAGGCTCAGATCCTAACCAGCTAGATCACAGCTGCCTCAGAATCCCCAAAATCCGACGCTGTATATAATACTAATCTTAGCCCCCGAATCGGCAGCCAGCAACCGTTTACATACGCCGGCGGCAATGCCGTCCCCATGTCAGGCCGTCCCGTTCTGCAGAGCTCGTTCGAGTACCATATGTGGAAGGTGCTGGATGCCCGCGCGTACCCCAACGGGGGACCTCTCGCGCTGGTGTCCGAACTGGACGGCTACGAGGGGACGGTCAATTCCCAGGTCCTCGTCATGCTCGTGGACGAGCTCTCCGCTTCGGGGGACGTCGACAGGGACATCATGCGCAGGGTCGTCTCCAAAAGCCGCGTCACCGACTGCAGGCCGTCCATAAGGGCCTGCGAGGCGCTCATCAAGAAAGGGGAGCTCAAGGCCGCCGAGGAGATCCTGGACATGTCCGAGGGCTCCCAGGAGATGGTCGGACGTTCCCTCGCACTGGCGCACATCAGGATGGCCGCCGGCGACCGCGCCGGCGCGATGGAGGCAGCCGGACGCGCGTACAGCTACGACCCGTCCTGCAGGGGCGCGTATCAGATCCTGGCGGAGACCGACCCCGAGGGGGGCTGGCTCCAGAGGGAGAACATCCAGAGCGTCCTGGAGGGCGGCAGGCCGTCCCGCCCGCCCGCCGTCGGGCGCATCCAGGAGTTGTATTCGATCTACTACGACTGGTTCACCGGTCACCGCGACGCGGCGACCGAGGGGCTGGTCAACAGCCCGTACTACAAGGAGAAGGACCCGGAGTTCCTGCTGGCGTCGGCCAGGATGTCCATGGACGAGAAGGACTGGAGGTCCGCGCTCATGGTCTATTCGGAACTCATAGCCATGGATGCCCCTCCGTTCGTGTTCGTGGAGGCGGCCGAGGCCGCATTGGGCGCGGGGGACGCGTCCCGCGCGTTGGACTGGCTGGGGAGGACCGACGGGAACATCGTCAGGGTCCAGAGGGACACGATCCGCGCGAACATGCTCGCCGGAGACCGTGCGGGCATGATGGATTCCATCCGCATCCTCCTGGACAACGAGACCAGCGGGTCCGACGAATACGTCCATGCCGTCAGGTTCCTCATCGGCAGGGGGATGGAGAGGGAGGCGGCGTCCATCCTGGACAGGTACTCCCGCTTCGTCGGCGACGACCCGGACACGCTGACCATGCGCTCGGTCATGCTCATGAGGTCCGGCGACTACCTGGGGGCGCACAGGGCGGCCTCCAAGGCCGTAGCCATCGACAAGAACAACAACGCCGCCAGGGCCCAGCTGGCCCGCATGCTGTTCCTCATGGACAAGACGGAGGCCGCCGAGCGCGAATGCGCCGGCATCCTGTCCCGCGACCCGTCGGACTTCGACGCCCTGTCGCTGATGAAGGACCTGCAGATGTCCGAGCGCGACTACGTCAAGGCGGAGGCCACCTGCAGGCGCATCCTGGAGACCGCATCGGACGACATCCCGGCCATGATGGCCCTCGCGGTATCGGTGTGCTACAACGGAGACCCCTCCAGGGCCGACGGCATGTTCAGGGACGTCCTGAAGGTGGACGGCTCGAGGGAGAGGGCCGTGTCAGTGGTGTCCGCGATGATATCCTGCGGGATGAACCGCGAGGCCGAATCCATGTGCACGCAGCTCGAGCGCCAGTACCCCAAGGAGCCGATGGTCAAGAGGCTCAGGGGCAACGCGCAGTACGCTTTAGGGGACTACCTCAAAGCGTCCGTATCGTTCTCGGAGGCGGCGTCGCTGGACCCCCACAACCCCGTGCTGTGGTACTCGAAGGGCATGGCCGACGAGTCCAGGGGGGACCTGGAGTCCGCCGAGGACGCCTACAACCGCGCCGTGCTCCTGGACCAGGGGGAGGCGGAGTACTGGATCGCGAAAGCGTCCGTCCAGGAGAAGTCCAAGGACAGGTACGGTGCGGTGGAATCGCTGAACCGCGCCATCGAGCTGGATCCGTCGTCCGTGTACGCGTTGATCCGGAAGGCCGCCATCCTGTCGGAGCATTCCAAGGTCAAGGAGGCGCTGTTCTTCGTCGGGATCGCCTCCTCCATAGATCCGGACGACGTCCGCATCATGGACATGGAGGCCGACCTCCTGATGTCGCTGGGCGAGGTCGACGATGCCGAGGCCGTGCTCACCAGGCGCACGTCGATCGAATCCGACGAGGACGCATGGCTCAGGCTGGCCCGCGTCCGCCTCTCCAAAGGGGACAGGGACGGGGCCGTCGCGGCCATCGATTCCGGACTGTCCGCGTTCCCCGGGTCCGACAGGCTGAAGGAGGAGCGCGGGAGGGTCTCGTCGGGCTCGATCGGACCGAAGGTCGCGGTCGAGATCGAGGATGAGCCGGAACAGGAACCGGAGGCCAAGGAGCCGGAGATCGATCCGGAGGCCTGCAGGGCCATGGCCGTCTCGCTCCTGAACGCAGGGAATCTGAAGGGCGCCATGAGGGAGGTCGACCGGGCGCTGAACGCGACCCCGGAGGATCCCGACCTGTACTGTCTGAAGGCGAGGATAGCCATCGCAGGAGGGGACGCCGACGGCGCCTCGTTCCTGGTCGGGAACGCCCTCAGGATACAGCCGAACCACGCGGGGCTCCGCCAGGTCAACGCGTTGGCCAGGGAGGCCAAGGGCGACCTCAAGGGGGCGCTGTCGGAGATAGACAACGCCATCGCCGGAGGTCTGGACGATGCCGAGTCCAACAGGATCAAGGGCAGGATACTGGAGAAGTCCGGGTACCCCGAGAGGGCCGCCTCCAGCTACGCCAAGGCGCTGTCGCTGGACCCGGAGGACCTGGACACCGCGGAGGCGCAGGCCAGGCAGCAGATCGCTTCCGGGAACCTGTCGGGGGCCTTCGGCACCGTGAACTGGATCCTCAGGCGCGACGGCCGCCGCGTGTCCGCCATCCTCATGAAGGCGGAGATCGGCAGGGACAGGAACGACGAGGGGTGCGTGCTGTCTGCGTGCGACGAGCTGACCGCCTGCCCGTCGATCCCGGAGGACGTCAAGGTCCGCATGGCCAGGATCCTCGAGGAGATGGGCCTCAGGGACGAGGCCAGGGCGCTCATGGGCGGATCCAGGAAGTCGCAGGGCTACGACGATGCGGTCAAGAGGTACGCCGAGAAGGCCCTCCGCAGGGCGTACACCACCAGGACGTCCGCGTACGACCCCGACATCCTGGACGCGCTGGGATTGGAGCCGGCGGTCGCATCGCAGGTCTCGAAGTACCTGTCGGACATCCCCGAGGCGGGACCGATCAATCCGGACGATCCGGAGTTCGACTACATGGAGCGGCTGTCCCACGACACGATCCTGAAGATGAAGTGGACCGACCTGGAGGATCATCCGACGCTGCCGTTGGAGAAGGTGTTCGTCGCGGGCGGGTTCAGGGACGCCGATTCCGCGAAGATGCTGGTGGCCTACGTGAAGAGGGCGATGCTGACATCGCCGAGGACATCGGACGACAGGCTGTCGTCCATGGCGATGGGTCTGATCAAGGGGATGCCCGTCTACGAGATCATGAGGCAGTGCGACCTCGGAGTGTACGAGGCTAACGCGGTGAAGGCGCTGATCGTCTGATCGGTAGTCCCTCATCTCGGACTTCATGAACTCGCGCATGAGGCACGTGGCGTAGTTGCCCTTGGGCAGGGAGAACGACAGCGTGTAGGAGTCGTCTCCGAACGACGCCTGCAGGTCCTTCACGGGGCACAGGATCTCCCTCCTGCCTCCCTTGGAGGAGCATTTGGACAGTCCGGGGATGACGAAGTCCTCGGGCTTCAGGTCGTTCTTCTCGGCGATGGACCTCTCGATCTCGCCGGGTTCGCCTTCCGCGAGGATGTTCTCGGATCCGTAGAGGGCCGCTGTGACGAAAGCCCTCCCGAGCTTGACCTGCCTCTTGACGAGGTCGATGTTCCTGGAAGTCGTCACTACAGGCGCCTCATGCTCCGGCGTGCCGTCGGCCGCCAGCGGGATGACGACGTCGCCCTCCACTGGCGCATCCAACGGAAGTCCTCTGGACATCCTCTCGCTGAGCATCTCGTTGAAAAGGTATGATTGGTAGGCGTGGACGAACATCATCTGGAGGTTCGACGGCAGCGCGGAGATCGCGCCCTTCCAATCCTCCCCTCCGGCCAGGGCCTGGGCCATGGTCTTCTCGTAGGACATGCCGTCCGGCATGACCGATGCGGCGTAGGACCAGTCCGTGCATCCCTCGAGGGACCCGCGGATGTCCTGGAGCTCCTGCTCCTCCTGCGGCGTGGTGTAGCAGATGTAGGTACGCACCGCGCCCTCTATGTCCCCGCGGACGAGCCTCTCGCCCACGAGATGCGTCACGGGTCTGACGACGCCGAACCTCTGGACGCCGAAGTAGTTGGGGAATCCCCTCGCCTTATGGATCGTATCCAGGTCGGCCTCCACGGTCTCCTTCACGCGGGACATCTCCATCGGGCAGTCCCTGACGGTGATCTCGAACGAGTTGCCGAGGAGGTCCCCGATCTGGAGCGCCCTGCTCCCCCTGTAGATGTTCGAGATCTCGACATCCTTGAGGTCGATCTTCGCCAGGTCCTCGGACGGGCACCTGAACGACATGAGCTGGGTGGTGACCGCGCGCTTGTCCTTGGTGCCGGCGAAGCCGATCCTGGTGCGGGACATCCCGATGCTGCGGGACATTATGCGCACGAGGCGGTTCGTCTCCCAGTTGCGGCTGGTGACCGTGGCGATGGCGTACTCGCCGTTCTCCTTCGCCCTGGGGGGATCGGAGATCTCCCTGACGACGAAGTCCTCCGGCTCGGTCTTGAGATGACCTCCGGTGCCGTCGGAGTCGCAGAGGTACCTGCGCATGCCGATGTCGGCCTCGGCCGTGAGGCATTCCCTGTACAGAATGATCACTCTTTGATTTCGGAGTAGTAGTCGGAGACCGCCTGGGAGGCCTTGGCGACGGCGTCGAGGGCGTCGCCCTTCTTCACCTTGACGTAGAGCTGCCTGTCGTCGAGCTCGGGGTGGGTCTCGATGAACCTGACGAGTTCGACGTTCTCGTCTTCGTCGAGGGCCTTCATCAGAGGCGCGATGAGGGTGATGTTGGCGTCCGTGAACGCGATGGTGGCCGAATCGCCGGTCTTCTCGACAAGGGTTATCTGCATACCCGCGGCCTATGCCCTCGTTCTTATATAATTTTCAGTCTCCGCTTCCGTCCCAGTGGCCCTGGTCCGCGGAACCCGATTCGCCGTTCGGCGCAGCGGGCTTCGCGTCCTTGCCGCGACAAGCGGGCTGTTCCTTCCCATCCATATTGCATCCCATCCAGCCGGAGAACCGGCATCCGTCTAATCGCAGATTCCAGTATATAAAAGCTGGATTCGTTGTCTCGGACGGGACATACTGTCGGATCCCGGCTCATTCGGACAATCCGTCGGAGTCGTGGGCCTGCATCGCGTACATCTCTGCGATCTCGCCCACGGTGGTGCACTGCTCGGGGGATTTGTCGTCCCTGACGCGGCCGGTGAACCTGGGGAACCTTATCCCCAGTCCGGCGCCCTCCTTCACGACATCCCTGGCGGCGGTGTGGATCGGGCTCAGCGTGATCTCGGCGGCGACCACCTCCAATACCACGGAAGGCTCGAACCACACGTCCGGGACCATCTCCGCCTCGACGGACCTGGGTTTGGATTCGGACAGCGTGTCGTCGAGGAGCGAGGGCATGGCGTCGAGGAAGGCGTCGTCGAATCCCGTGCCGAGCTTGCAGACGGTCTCGAACATCCCCGTCTCCTCGTTGTACGCGGCCATCAGCAGCGCCCCGTACCTCCCGGCCCTCTTGCCCATGCCGTAGAACGCTCCGACGACCGTCAGATCGAAGGAGTCGGTCAGGGCCTGCTGGTAGTCCTTCTTGTACTTGATCCACAGGAATCCCCTGGATCCGGCCCTGTATATCGAATCGGGGGCGACGGATTTCGCCATGATCCCCTCGCACCTGCTGGTCACGGCGCTGGTGAAGAAGTCCTCCCCCTCCTCCTCGCTCTCGACGATGCGCATGGTGGTCATCTGGACCGGGCCTCCGATCTCGAATCCGGATTCCAGCGCGCCCCTCCTCTCCAGATAGGGCTCCGGGGTCATGTCCTGGCCGTCGCGGTAGAGGCAGTCGAACATGAATATCCTGACGGGCACCTCCTTCACCGCCTCGTCCATCCCGTGCTTCTTCCTGCGGTGGGTGACGTTCTGGAACGGGAGCATGTTCCCGGTCTCCGGATCCACTGCGACGCATTCCCCCTCGATGATGGCCTCCCCGTACCTGCAGGCTTTCCTCAGTTCCTGGGCGATGTCCGGGAAGTTGGAGGTCAGGTCCTCAAGCCTCCTGGAGTAGAGGCGGACGCCGTCCTTCCCGATGTGGGCCTGGACGCGGATCCCGTCGTACTTGTACTCTATGGCGCAGCGGCCGCCCATCCTCTCCACGATCTGCGCGACCGACGGGAGCCTTTCGGCGAGCATCACCTTCACGGGGCTGTTCACGGACACCTCGATCGCCGAGATCGCCTCCATCCCTCCGTTGGCTATGGTCTCGGCCACGAGGCCGATGTCGCAGGTGACGTTGAACGCCCTCTCGATGGCGGGTCTGTCCTCCTTGGAGGAGAAGGCTATCGCCAGGGCGTCCAGGATGGTCATGTCGGCGGCCCCGACCCTCATCCTCCCCGTGACGGTTCTGCACAGGTACCTGGCCTCCAGGGGCCCGGAGTCGTGCAGCATGTTGGCCAGGGTCTTCATCTTCCTGTCCTGTGAATCTTTGCCGTCGGCGTCCTGGATCGCGGTGAGCCCCCTGACCACCCTCTCGACGGTGAGGTCCTCGGAGAACAGGGTCATCTGCTTCTTCTTGGAGATGAGCGTCTCCGCGACCTTCCCGGGGTCGCCGGTCTCCACCCACATCTTCTCGACCTTGTCCTCGGGGGTGCCGGAGGTGAAGGCTATGGCCTTGAGGACCAGCCTGTCCGCCATGCCGAGCACGCCCGGCATGAAGTCGGGGTGGAGCTTCCCCTGGCTGAGATAGACTATGTTCCTGAGCTCGCGCCTGTCGGCCCTCGAGAAGAAGTCGGCCAGGATGTCGGACATCTCAAGCCTGCTGCCTGTTGATTCCAGTCTGTCGAAGGTCTCTGCGAGCTCGGAGTAGAGCATACCGGGACCCATGGGGGACGACGTAATATCAGTATCGGAGCAGCAGTTCGCCTTCGAAGACCGGACAGATGCGCTGTCTCGGGTGACGGGGCGAATCCGGATACAGATACGATATGCGCTCGTCGGCTATCAGCTGGGCTACGGCCCTTCTGATGCTGTCCGTGGCGCAGTCGTATCCGAGCGCCGTGCAGAGGTCCTTGGTGGAGATGCATCCTTCGCGTTTCACGATCTCCAGGATGTCGGAGCGGAGCTCCTCCGATGTCCTTCTGTTCTTTTCTTTCGTGGCTTTCGCCGGTTCGGAATTCGTCGGTCTGTCGCGGAATCTCTCGTGTATCGGTATGACAACTTTGAGGAACGTTCTGTCGGGGTCGGTGATGTACTTCGGAGGCTCCGATCCGTTCCTCTTCAGAACCCTGATCATCTTTGGGATACCGCTGTTCCTACCTTCCGCCAGATGCAGTTCCTTGAGGTAATCTCCGAGACGCTTGTTGCGGTAGTGCGTGGAGCTGAGGGTGAGATTCTCAATCGCTTCGTCGGAGATGCTCATGTCGGGTCCGGGAAAGCTCCTGATCTCGACATGGTCCGAGGTGAACGTCACCGTTATCTGCTCCGGAATCAGGTAATCCTTGTGGTACGCCGCATTGACGACGGCCTCCTCGATGGCCTCATACGGATAGTTGAACACGCGGACGGCTTCCGCGCGGTCCTGGAGTTTGAAGATCCTCTCGGCGATGATGCTGTTCCTGATGAAATCCAGTGCATCCTGGAGCTGTCTGTCTATCGGTCCTTTGAACGAGCGCTCCGTCATTCCCTCTCCGGTCGGATCCGGCATTATGACGACATCGATCCACGCGTACGGGAAGAAGTCGTCCGGCCGACGGTTGAACATCATGAGCCCGATGTTGAGCGGTTTGACGACTTCGGGGGGTCCGCGGACCAGGTGGAGGTCCCTCAGCAATTTGTCCTTCCTGCTATCGTCAGTGTTCATCGTACTGTCGACGCGTTCGAGATAATCTTCGATGAGGGCGAGTCTGATATCCGAAATGTTGGCATCCCGGTTGATCTGATCATCGAATGTCCGTTTTTCGGAAACGGAAATCAGTGCGATCTCCTCCTTCTGGGATGCTCTCACGGTGTTCGATAGGCGTCTGACGTAGTATGCATTCTCGTTGGTCGGACGGTCTTTCCCCAAAGATACGGGGCATTTGTAAGGGCGGGATTCCCCCGCCAGCACCCAGATCACAACGATCCTCTTCCCTTCGTACGTCTCCTCTGAGACGACGGGCCTGTAGGCCGGAGACATCAGACTGCAGAGCCTGGACATCTCATTGGCGATCTTCGATGCTTCCTCCTCGCTCACCCCGACGACAGTTCCCGGGCGGCTGTTCTCTTCCTCGATGCCGATCAGTATGTAGCCTCCGCCGATGTTGTCCAGGTCGTTGGCGAACGCGCACATGGTGTGCAGGACCTTCTCCGGGTTCCAACCCTGCTTGTACTCGAATCTGCAGTCTTCGATGACTCTGTCCTTGATTAGACTCTCGATGTTGATGGGCAGGGGCATGGATCAGCACCTCTGTTTCTGAGTATACTTCTACTTCTACTTATACTTCAACTTATACTTTTACTTATACTCATACCATCACAAGTACAAGTCGCATCTCCCAGGAAACAGCTTCCATGTCGATCGTGCATTCGCCGGCTTCAATTTTCCATCCGCCGTTGTTGGGATTCCGGTACAGAGCCCCCGACCTTCTCCGTCCAGCTTTCGTCTATGCAGAATGCCGCATAGAGCGGTATGCTGTAGAGTCCGTCCTCGAAGCCGAAGTTCTTCGAAGACAGCCTTATGGCGGACCTGGGCGAGTACTTCTTCCTGAGCTTCACCAGGCTCTTGGAGTCCACGCGGTCGCCCGATTTCACCTCAACGGGCACGACATCCCCGTCGGCATCCTGGATGAGGAAGTCCACCTCCGTGTACTGGTCCGGATTCCAATAGTATGTCCTGAAGCCGTTGGCCGTCAGGGATTGGGATACGTAGTTCTCGGCCATGACTCCTCTGAAACGGTCGCCGGCCCTTCCGGACACTACATTTTTGAAAGGTACCTCGGCCTTTGAACAGAGCAGGCCCGTGTCGGCCATGAAGAGTCTGAACGACGATTCCTCCGTGAAGCCGGAAAGCGGGGCCGTGGGTTCCGTGACCATATCGCAGCGGTTCACCATCCGGGCCGCCACAAGCCAGTCGACGGATGCGGAATATTGGGCGGAACGACCGCCTTTGGCGATTTTGCTGTATTGGAACTTCAGATTGTCCTTCATCAGCTGCGACACCATGCTGTTCCACGTATGGATCGTCCTGACCATCGTATCGGTGGATTTCGAATGCTTGGCGATGTCCCCGAGCAGGCTGTCATTGAGACCCTTCTGGGCGGTCATGACGGCGTTCGGATCGCCCGTCTGGACGAACGCGGAGACGACCTCCGGCATTCCACCCACCGCCAGGTACTCGCGGTACATCTTCAGAGCGGTATCGTGCAGGGGCATCTCGGACATGTCGTCGAAATGCGTACGCACGGAATCCGTTAGCGCACGCCGTCCCGTGGCCCAGGCGTATTCCTCCAGATCCATCGGGTGCATCTGGACCTGTTGGACTTTTCCCACAGGGAACGAGCGCTTCGATCCCTCGCCGGGGTTCGGAGGGTCGACAGTGAGTCCGAGCAGGCTTCCGGTGGTGATGACGGGTTGTTCCGGCAGTTTCTCTCCGAAGTATTTGAGAGACGTGACTGCGCGGTCGCATTCCTGGATCTCGTCGAAGACAATCAGAGTCTCATCGGTGATCGTTTCCTGGGAGTACGCTGACAGTTCATTCAGGAGGCTGCGGGGGTTCAGGTCCCCGTTGAAGATCCTGTGGAGTTCGGGGGATTCCTGGAAGTTGAACATCACGTAGTTCCCAAAATGATTCTTGGCGAACTCCATGACGGAATATGTCTTCCCGACCTGTCTGGGGCCCATGATCATGAGGGGTTTCCGGTCATCGGAATCCTTCCATTGCTCCATCTTGGGGACGATCTTTCTTTCCACCGCGATTCTCCTTTGTAATTAATGATTTTAAAATACATTTTTTATTATTAATAAATGTTCTACAGATACAATTTCATGTAAAACAGGTGAAGGAGACTACGCATGTATGTTTTTTCAGATCCTGTAGTCGCCGATACTTGGATTTGAGATGGAGAAGGGAATCAGACGCAGAGACTGCCGTCTGAAGGAGTAGAATGGAAGAGTGGTTGACAGCGTGTCTGAGTTCCCGTACGCTTGCGCAGTACAGTACAGACAGATACGCGGGCGGACTTTACTTCCGGGTTCGGGAAGGGACCGGGTGTTGCCCCGCCGCTTTGGCCGTCATACCGAAACATGGGATATCTGCCAACTATATAAAGTTAACTGAAGCCCTCAGATCAGGCTCACGATCGCGAGCCCGACGAAGCCCCCGATCAGCGCCGTGGAGCAGTTGTTGGTGTACTTCGAGATGTATCCGGGGTTCTCGAGCACCGCGCCGAACACGCTGTCCAGCAGGTTCCCCAGGACCCCCATGGCGAACGGGATCAGGAGGCGGATGTCCAGGGACTCCGTGACGACGCCCCATCCGAGGATCGCGATGAGCAGCGAGGCGATCGTCGAGACGACGGTGCCGAACACCGAGACCCCGCCGTTGACGCCGGGCTCCACCCTCTCGAACGTGGTGATCAGATACACCTTCTTGTCGCGGATCCCCAGCTCGCTCGCGATGGTGTCCGCTCCGGCGACCGTTATGGTGGAGATGAAGAGGACCGCGAACTGCTCCGGGCTCAGCAATCCAAGGGCGTTCAACGCGACCGCGAAGCACGGCGGGATCCCCACGCCGAGCACGTTCTTGGCGGTGCGTTCGCCCTTCTTCCCCTCCTGCAGGCCTTCGGCCTCCTTCTTGTCGAAGTCCTTCAGGGTCGCGGCGAAGCCGGCCATCGTGAACACGGTCAGAAGGAAGAAGGCGTTGAGCGACGCGAAAACGCCGACGAAGCTGCCGACGAAGAACGATGCGATCGCACCGTCCCTGGTGAGGCAGCGCAGCTTGTAGGCCTCCACGGAAAGGACGGCCGATATGACGACCGCCGCGATTGTGAAGTACACGTCCTCCATGGAATCGGTATTGCATTTCTGATAAAATCATGACGTTCTCTCGCGGCCGAGGGCTTCCAGCATGTCGGTCGCGTACTTTATGCAGAGCTGCTTGTCCTCCAGGGGGAAGAACATGACCTTCCCTTGACGGTAGAGGGTCACCTCCATCCCGTTCCACTGGAAGACGCACATCAGCTCGTCCCTCTGGGTGACGGGGCATCCGTCCGCCTCGAAACGGGCCGCGGCCTTCTCCGTATCGACATCCATCTCGTCGGTCGATATGGCCATCAGGGCCTTGCCCCCGCAGAGGCGGGCGGTGGTGAATTTCAAAGCAGGTCCCCCAGGGTCTCCGCGGCGCGGATCCTGAACGTCTCCAGGTCGGAGTCGTTGGGCACCATGACGTCGGCCAAAGCCAGCAGGGTGTCCAGGCCCCAGCCCATCTCGCGGGCGTCCCTCGCCCTGAACTCGTCCAGGTTCCTGGGGGCATCCTCCCTGGCGCGGGCCACGAGGCGCCTGTAGCGCTCCTCCGGGGATGCGAAGATCCCCAGGACGACAACGTCCCCTCCGACGGAGCGGTATGCGTCGGCCTCGTCGATGCTCCTGCATCCGTCCACCAGGAAGACGCTCCCGGTCATCCTCTGCACGGCCCTGCGTGCCCAGACGTCCTTGCCGAGGGTCTCCCTCTCGGAGTTGGCGTACTGTCCGACGCTCAGGCCGCGGGATTCGGCGCCGGACGACGCGTAGCCCTCGCGGACGAGGTCCCCCATCCTGAGGAAGGGCAGGCCCATGCCACGGGCCACGGTCAGGAGCTCCTCCTTCCCGGCCCCGGGCATGCCCGCCACAAGGATGATCCTCATCGGATCACAGCAGGTTGTCGGAGATGTTCGTCAGCAGCCTGTCGCAGTAGCAGCACCTGAGCTGCGGGGGGTGCCTGCCGATGACGGTGAACTCCGGAGCGACGGGCTCCCCGCGGTTGGTGATGCAGTTGGGGTTGCTGCACCTGGCCAGACCGACGACGTGGTCCTCCAGGCGCACCTGGTACTTCTCCGCCACGTAGTAGTCGCGGATGATCGAGATGGTCGCGTCGGGCGCGATGAGGGCGATCTTGTCCACGGTCTTGGAGTCCAGCTCCCTGTCCTCGATCTTGATGATGTCCTTCCACTTCTCGACCTTGTTGGACACCACGTGCATGCCGATGCTGACGGACGAGTCGATGTTGGTCTCGTTGACCTTCAGGATCTTCATGACGTTCAGCGCCTGTCCGCAGGCGATGTGGTCGATCACGGTCCCGTTCCTGATGGGCGGGAGCTTGACCTCCTTGATGTCCTTCATCGGAGTCTCGTTCATTCTATCTCGCCTCCCAGTATGGAGCAGAGGAGCGCCATCCTGACGGGCACCCCGTTGAAAGCCTGCCTGAAGTACCTGGCGTGGGCGGTGTCGTCCACCTCCGGCGCGATCTCGCCGACCCTCGGGAGGGGGTGCATGACGATCATGTCGCTCTTCGCCTCCCTCAGGATGGCGTTGTCGATCCTGTAGGTCCCGGCGACCTTGTTGTACTCGGCCGGGTCGGGGAACCTCTCCCTCTGGATCCTGGTGACGTACAGGACGTCCGCCTGGGATATGGCGTCCTCCAGCCTGTCGGTCTTGGAGGGGTTGCATCCCTTCTCCTTCAGATGGGAGATGGTGTCCTCGGGCATCTGCAGGGAGTCCGGGGCCACGAGGGTCAGCTTGGCGCCGAACATGGTCAGTGCGTCGGCCAGGGAGTGCACGGTCCTGCCGTACTTCAGGTCGCCCACGAGGACCACGTTGAGCCCCTCGAGGGTGCCTTTCGCCTCCCTCATGGTGAAGAGGTCGAGGAGGGTCTGGGTCGGATGGGATCCGGCGCCGTCCCCGGCGTTGATGACGGGGTTGACCGAGAACTTGGCGGCCAGCCTCGCGGCCCCCTCGTAGGGGTGGCGGAGGACGATGAGGTCGCAGTAGGCGTCGACCATCTTGATGGTGTCCGCCAGGGTCTCGCCCTTGGATATGGATGTCATGGACATCTCGGAAACGTCGATCACGTCGCACCCCAGCCTGAGCGCGGCGCTCTCGAATGAGAGCTTGGTGCGTGTCGAGGGCTCGAAGAACAGGTTGCCGAGGATCTTCCCGTCCAGGGCGCGTTTGGTCTTCTCGCCCAGGGCGTAAGGCACCATCTTCTCCGACAGGTCCAGGATCTCGACGATCTGGTCCTTGGTCAGGTCCCTGATGGATACAACGTCCTTGTCGTATAGGTCCATGCCAGAGGCTATGCGAGTCGGCGTATAAGAGTGTCGTCATGGGACTCTTGCAGAGGGGTCCGTCATCCCGTGTAGGCGTCCTCGGCGGTGTTCGTGAAGTCCTGCCTCTCCAGCCATTCCCGCTCCTCGTCGGTCTCGGGGATGTCGATCCTCTCGATCTTGAAGATGACGGGCCTGGTCCCGTCGCTGCAGCAGGCGATCATCATGCGCTCGTCGTTGGTCCAGCCGTGCATTATGGAGCCTCCCTGGAGGGCCGTGTAGACGTACCTGCTGATGGCGTCCCAGGCCTCGCTGCAGAACCTCCCGTCCAGCATGCGGTAGAAGTCGTCGCGTTCCTTCGTCCTCTTGAGGAGGAAGGTGTCGCCCTTCTTGAAGCACGGGCAGGGCCCCGATCCCGGGTCCGCCAGATACTTCTCCTGGTATTCGGGGAACACCATCGTCTCCAGTACGGTGATCCTGCATTCGTGCTGCATGATGCCTCTCTCCTTGCGCAGAGGGATGCGTCATGCCCATAAGAATCCTCAGACGGGTCGCATCCGCGTGATCATCAGCCGAGTTCCGAGAGGTCATCCGCCGGTGAACGTGGCGATGATGGTGATCGCCCAGGACACCCCTGCGAGGAACAGTCCCGTGGCCCATCCGTTGGTCGCATAGTGGTACTTCATGCAGTATCCGACGAAGAACAGGATCACGGAGGAGAGGGCCGAGGCTATGCCGAGGGCCAGCGGGGTGTCCGGGATCAGGAGGAGGGGGATGGCGACCGGAACGACGGTGAGGAGGGTGATGATGAAGCACCCGAGGGAGCTGAGGGCCATGGCCCTGCGGTCCCTGGACATCCCCGCCTTGTCCTCCGTCCTGCAGTCGAGGATCTTCTCGCATATCATGCGCTCGTCCTCCGGCTTCAGGGCGTCGAGCGGGGTGCCTCCGAAGGCGTCCAGCAGATATTCTATCGCCTCCTCGCGGTCGTCGCTCCCGCGGGCCGCGTTGATCACCCTGACATGATGCTTCTCGCTGAACGCGTCTATCATGTAGAAGATGACCGCGTCGATGGCCCCCCATGTGGCGTTCATGCCGATGATCATGATCACGAGGTCGAGGGAGGAGCCGTAGTCCAGGATGCCGATCCTGGCCGCGGTGACGAAGATGAGCTCCATGATGAAGCCGTACATCAGCTCCTGGAGGGCCAGGGCCGGTCCCGTCATGTTCACGAGGTTGCGGGCGGCTTTCATGGGCATGTACGTCGCGAACATTACCGCATTATAACGATTATGCTTCCCTGCTTCGCTCCGTTTCGGGTCATGCGAAGGTTTGATATCCGCCGCAACCGTCGCCCGAGGCATGTTGGATGTCGTTGCCAGATCCCAGAGGGGAAGGGTCTGCGAATACGCTAGGGAGAAGGACGGGCCGAAGCTCTCGACGCCGGCCGTCCTGACATCGGACCTCTCGTCCGGATCCGGGATAACCCGGACCGAGAAGGGCAGGGTCCTGACGATCCTGGGGAAGGAGGTCCCCCTCGAGGAGGGCCTCCTGACCACCGCGTCGTCGGGGATGGAATCGGCTCCGGCCGTCAGGGACGGCATCGAAGTGGTCAGGCTCCCCCTGCCGGAGGATCTGACGATAGACGAGTCCGCAGAGATCGTCGTGGTCCCCAACGCGTTCGAGCTGAGGCGCGACTCCCGCCGTCTCGTCGACAATATCATCCGCCTCAGGGAGGCCGCGGGCTTCGGGCGCATCCTGTGCATGCTCGGCATAGCCGAGCCCTCGGACGTCTCGCTCCTGGCTTACATGGGCGTCGACCTGTTCGACGACTCCCTCTGCAGGGCCGCCGGGCTCCAGGGCATCCGCCTGGTCCCCGAGGCGGAGATGAGGGTCGGCGGGGACGTGTCCGCCGCCAACGTCGCCTCCATGGAGGCCGAGGTATCGCTCATCAGGGACTTCATCGGGGCCGACAGGCTCAGGGAGCTGGCCGACCAGAGGTCGTCCGCCACGCCATCGGGCGTCGCCACCCTCAGGCTGTACGACCGCGTCGGATACGCTTACGCGGAGGAGACCTGCTCCACCGTCGGATGCAGGTTCTACTGCAACACCACCGAGTCGCTGAGGCGCCCGGAGGTCATGAGGTACAGGAACGCCATCGCCGATTACAGGAAACCGGCGTGCAAGAGGATCCTCCTGCTGCTCCCCTGCTCGGCCAAGAAGCCGTATCACATCTCGAAATCCCACAGGGCATTCGCATCGGCGATCCACACGGCCCAGCACGACACCCTCGTCCACGAGGTCATCGTGACGTCCCCCCTCGGTGCCGTCCCCAGGGAATTGGATGCGTTCTTCCCCGCCAACGCCTACGACATCCCGGTCACCGGCGAGTGGAAATGCGAGGAGAAGAGGTTCATCCGCGAGCTGGTCTCGGGAATAATCGCTCAGGGCTACGACAGGGTGATCTGCCATCTCGGCGAGGATTACGAGCTCGTCGAGGGTCTGGCGGATATGGAATGCACCGTGGTCGGCGACCCCACCTCCCCGAAGTCGCTGGAGAACCTCGACAAGGCCCTCAGGGCCGCAGCCAAGGGCATGGACCAGGTCGGATACCTCCAGGAGAGGAACGACAACGTCCGCAGCGTGCTGGGATTCCAGTTCGGACAGGAGGTCGCGGACGCCATCATGGACGCGGACACCTACGCCATCGGGAAGTTCCCGTACTGGAAGATCATCCGCGAGAAGGACGGTAGGAAGATCCAGCTCGGCATGATGACCCCGGAGAGGGGGATGGTCTCCCTGACCCTGGAGGGCGCGGAGATAGTCGCGGGATTGAACCGCAACGTGGTCGAGATCCAGGACTTCGAGATCAGGGGCAACCTGTTCGCGGTCGGGGTCGTGAAGGCCGATCCGGCCATCCGCATAGGCGACGAGGCGATCTTCGTCTGCAACGGCCAGGTCCGCGGAGTGGGCGTGGCGGAGATGTGCGGAAGGGAGATGACCGAGCTCAGAAGGGGCATCGCGGTCAAGGTCAGGCACAAGCTCAAGTCGTGAGCTCATTCGGACGTCCCGAATGCCTAGCCAGATGGTAAAATCGGGGGGACCGTTTTCGGCCACCCCCCGTTCTTTTCTTTAAATACCGTCCCGGGGATGATGAATCTGAAGACGACGGCGCTACCAAGCGGACCGGTCTTCTAGGGCGGTCGGTCGCTTTTTGCAACCATCCATCCATCCTGTCTGCGCCGGCCGCCCCGGTTCTCCTCACTCCTCCGCGGGAGCGGATTCGATCGTCTCGGCGGCGTACTTCTTGGAGATCCTGCTGAGACCGATTCCGAGGACGAGCCCTAGGACGATGCCGACGATGCTCTGGAGGATCATGGTCGTCCCGTCGAGCTTCGTGGCCGCTTCGATCGACACGGTGACGATGGAACCGACGGTCAGTCCGAGGATGACCATGTATGTGGACTTCCTGTGGTTCCTGATGAAGTAGTCGACCACCCTGGCGAACACCAGGACACCGATGATGAGCCCGATGCCTCCGGGTATCAGGGCGGACATGTCGAATTCGGTCATGGCGTTCATGAACGGGGTGAAGAGCCCCAGCGCCAGGAGGATGGTGGATCCGCTGACTCCCGGGGCGAGCTTGGATACCGCCAGGATGATACCCACGAGGAGCCAAACGGCGAAGCCGTTCACGGCCCTGTCCATTCCGTTGCCGCTGAGGCTGATCCAGAGGAACACGAGCATCACGGCGAATCCGATGACGAGCGCGGCCCAGTTGTGAACGGTCATGGGCTGCCCGTCGTCGCCGAGCGACCTGACGTCCGGGACCTGCGCGAGGATGAGCGCCGCGAAGAAGAACATCATCGGCACCTCCCACTGGTCCATCAGCGCCTTCAGTCCGAATGCGCAGACGAACAGTCCGAGGACGATACCGATCCCGACCGGTATGATGAATCTCAGGTCCTTGAGGAGCCTTTCGCGGATCTCCGCGAGGTCCGATATCAATCTCTCGTAAATTCCGAAGATCACGGCTATGGTCGCGCCGCTGGCGCCGGGGAGCATGGAGACGATCCCGACGAGCGCACCGACCAGAACGTCCTTCAGGGGCTTGGCGGTCATCGGCCGTCAATTGGAGTCCCCTATTAAACGGATATGGCACATTCTTTATCGTCGTCGGGCCATGACGGCGCGATATGGCAGACATAATGATCCGCAAGAGGAAGAGGATGAGGGACAAGGACGTCAAGGCGCTGGCCCAGCAGATCGAGGAGGTCTGCGGCGTGCCGGTGTTCACCCCGGCCGACGGCGTGGACATGGCCGAGAGCTCGGATTACGACGTCGTCTTCGTCAAGGGGGACATCCTGGCCCTGATCAAGGACGGGAAGCCGTTCCTCACCATCAGGGGCATCCTCAAGTACCGCCCGGAGTCGCGCTACGTGACCGTCGACATGGGCGCGGTGCAGTTCGTCACCAACGGGGCCGACGTCATGGGCCCCGGCATCACCGAGGCGGACCCGGCCATCGCCGAGGGCGACATGGTCTGGATCAGGGATTCCCGCAACGGGGCCCCCCTCGCAGTCGGCGTGGCGCTCCGTTCCGGAGCGGACCTGGCATCCAAGCAGCCCGGCAAAGCCGTCAAGACGATCCACTTCGTGGGCGACAGGCTCTGGAAGACCGGTGAGTGAGATGGCGTCCAAGGTGATCCAGGACCCGGTGCACGGCACCATAGGCGCCGACGGGGTGTTCTTAGAAATCCTGGATCGCCCGGAGATGCAGAGGCTGAGGACGGTCAGGCAGCTCGGGTTGGGCTGCCTGGTCTTCCCCGGCGCAAACCACACCCGTTTCGAGCATTGCCTCGGAACGTACCATCTGGCGGGCAGGATGGCCGAGGCCATCGGCCTGGATTCCGATGATTCCAGGGCCGTCCGCATGGCGGGTCTGCTGCACGACGTGTGCCACCCGCCGTTCTCCCATACGCTGGAGGCGGTCATGGAGGACGCCTCCGGGATGGACCACATGGAGATGGCCCGCGCTCTGATATTCGGGAACATCCCGTTCTTCCGCGAGGAGGACTCCGACCTGTTCGGAGGGATGGACACGATAGCGGAGACCATCGAGGCCGACGGAATATCCCCGGAGGAGGTCTGCGGCCTCATCGCGTCACCCGAATCCACGGGGACGGAGGTCATGGACAGGTTCTGGAACCGCCACGAGTACTTCCCCTCGAAGGATTACTCGCATCAGATCATCCACGGTCCGGTGGATGCGGACCAGATGGACTACCTGATGAGGGACGCGCTGCACACCGGCGTGTGCCACGGCAGGATCGACTGCGACCGTCTGATCAAGACGATGGAGGTCGTGAACGACAGGATCGCGCTGAAGCGCGGGGGCGTGACGGCGGCGGAGGGGCTGATGGTCTCCCGCTCGCTGATGTACACCTCGGTCTACTTCCACGAGACCACCCGCATAGCCCAAAGGATGATCACCAAATCGGTGGAGGAGGCCGGGCTGCCCGGCGACGACCTCCATCTCATAAGCGATGCGGAGCTGCAGGCCAGACTGGTCGCTTCCGGAGGGAGGCCCTCGTCGGAGGCCAGGAGGGTCAGGGCCAGGGTCCTGGACAAGAAGGCCTTCGCGCTGTACAGCGAGCAGATGGACGATGCCGTCGCGGAGACGCTGATGCATTACGCCGGCAGGACCGGGGCCTCCAAGCTGGAATCCGAGATAGCCGACTCCGCGGGCGTCGAACGCATGGACGTGTGCGCCGAAGTCACTTCCAAATCGAACCTCCAGGGCAAGATGAACATCGGGAAGACCGACGTGTCGATCTCGGACGAGAACGGCAGGGTCAGGTCGCTGGCCAGGTATTCGCCCATAGCCCGCGCCCTGCAGTCAAGGGACCCGTACGGATGGGCGGTGCTGATAGCCTGCCCCTCGCAGCACGTCGACGCGGTCGCGAAGGCGTCCCGCAAGGTCCTGGGATTCAGCCCTTGATGACCCCGAACGGGGTCAGCTTGGCGACCTTCGCGGTGAGCCCGGCGTCGCACACGACGCGGACCACCTCGTCCACATCCTTGTAGGCTTCCGGAGCCTCCTCGAGGATCCCCTCGACGGTCCCGTTGCGCAGGTAGACGCCCTTCTCGGACATCTCCCTCATGACGCCGTCCACGGTCAGCGAGTCGATCGCCTTCTTCCTGGACATGCGCCTCCCAGCTCCGTGGCAGGAGGATCCGAACGTCTGCTCCATGCTGCCCTTCCGGCCGGCGAGGACGTAGGTCCCGATGCTCATGTCGCCGGGGATGATGACGGGCTGCCCGTGGTCGCGGTACCTCATCGGCACCTCCGCCCTCCCGGGGGCGAACGCGCGTGTGGCGCCCTTCCTGTGGACCAGCACGTCCTCGGCATGCCTGTCGACGTCGTGCCTCTCCATCTTGGCGATGTTGTGCGCCACGTCGTACACGACGCCCATCCCCATGGATTCCGCCGAATCCCCGAGGATCCTCTCGAAGGACTCCCTGATCCAATGGGTGATCATCTGCCTGTTGGCCCAGGCGTAGTTGGCGCCGCAGCACATCGCGTGGTAGTAGTCCATGCCCAGCTGGGAGTCCAGCGGGGCGCAGGCCAGCTGCCTGTCGGGGAGGCCGACGGCGTTCTTCTTCACGTACCTCTCCATCTCCTGGAGATAATCCGTGGCGATCTGGTGGCCGCATCCCCTGGACCCGCAGTGGACGGTCACCGTCACCTGCCCCTCCTTCAGCCCGAAGGCCCTGGCGGTCTGCTCGTCGAAGACGTTCTCCACCACGTCGAGTTCGAGGAAATGGTTCCCGGATCCGAGGGACCCCAGCTGGGGGAGCCCCCTCTTGCGGGACTTGTCGCTGACCTTCGAGGGATCGGCGTCCTCCATGTGGCCGTGCTCCTCGGTGGCGTCGAGGTCCTCCTCCCATCCGAATCCGTTCTCGACCGCCCATTCGGACCCCCTGGCGAGGATCTCGTCCAGTTCGGGGTACCCGATGCGCGTCAATCCCTTGGATCCGAGTCCGGACGGGACGTTCCTGTACAATTCGTCGACCAGGGCATCCTTCCTGTCGCCGATGTCCTCGAGGGTGAGGTCGGTCCTGATGAGGCGGACGCCGCAGTTGATGTCGAAGCCGATCCCCCCGGGGGAGATGGAACCGGAGTCCGCGTCCACGGCGGCGACGCCGCCGATGGGGAACCCGTACCCCCAGTGGATGTCCGGCATGGCCATGGAGCTGCCCACGATCCCGGGGAGGCAGGCCACGTTGGCCGCCTGCTGCGGGGCGTTGTCGGCGCGGATGCAGGAGATCATGGACTCGTCGGCGTAGATGACCGCGTTGGTCCTCATGCCGAGGGATTCGTCCTGCGGGATCTCCCACCTGTTGTCGTCCAGTCTGTTCAGCTTCCCCTCGTATGCCATGGTCGTTCGAGGCGTACACGAAGGAAGCTGTACATATCCCCATCGCGGGGGACGCTCGGATGGGATGCGTCTAGAAACGGAGGCTCCGCTGTCCGGAGGGAGGATCACAGAAGGGGCCGGGACCGAGATTTGAACCCGAGTCAAGGGATCCACAGTCCCCTAGGATAACCAAGCTACCCTATCCCGGCCATGCTGTAAGGTCGCCGAACGCATCCTCTTAGATAAAGATTTGCCGTCCGATTCTGGGTATTCAGGCGGCTCGGGCCGCATTCCTTCAGTGACATTGATATCCGCCCATCCTATGTCCGCCGATATGACATTCGTCAAGACGGACTGCCCCGAGTGCAGCGAGCGCATCCTCATGGATGTCGTCAACGGGTACGGGCATTGCATGTACTGCGGCGCCAAGGTGGAGCCGGAGGGCATCATCCGCATCTCCGCGCCTCTGAGCGCCTCCATCCGCATCGAGCTCGAGACCGATCCGCCCTACGCCGCCGAACCCTGGTTCGGTCCGGTCGGCGAGGCCGCCTCGAAGGCGGTCGGAGGCGACTCCGACGGGGCGTCCGCGGCCATGGCCGAGGTCCTGGGATCCCTCGAGGGCCAGGAGGCCAGGGACTGCGCGGCCCATTCCTTCGAGCTCCAGGCCATAGACGCCATCGCGTCCCTGTCCGATGCGACCGAACCCCTGTCCTACAGGGGAGGTCTGGCGCCCGTGTTCGACGCCATGGACGGCGACGCCGAGTGCGACCTCCAGGCCGCCGTCGACATGTGCCTGCTCCAGATGACCATGGTCGTCCAGTCCCTGAGGGCCAACGACCGCGAGGCCGCCAAGGCCGTCATCGTCACGCTGTTCAACCTGGCCCGCGACTACATGCCCTACCTCCGCACGGCCGCCGACGTCAAGAACTACATCGGCAGCGTCAGCAGGATCGTTGGGGACGCGGCGGACATCGCCTACGCGGATTCGACCGAGGACCCCGAGAGGAAGGAGGAGGCCACCCTGTGCTCCGACTTCCTGTTCAACCTTACCCTGCTGTTCATCAGGGGGACCAGGGAGCTGACGCAGAAGGAGACCGTCAAGGTCAACCGCGCCATAGCCGCGGCGGGCATCGACGAGGCGCTGGCCGACATAGACAGGGCGTTCGAGCTGGTCCCGCAGGGCGACGAGGACGCCGTCTGCGACCTCATGATGAGGTACGCCGACTACATGATCGGCGGACCCGCCTCCTCCAGGACCCCGAAGCCCAAGGCGAGGAAGTGACGCACGCTCGCGGACGCGCAACGCATCAGGTATAATAACCTAGAGTCCTACTGGGGGCCGTTCAGGCCCCCGCACACATCCGCGGAGGGGTCGGAGATGGATTTCCATGAAGGCTCTCTATTCTGATGGGACGGTGAAGGAGATCGAGGACGCGCTCCCGGTCCTCCGCCACACCGCATCGCACGTTCTTGCCCAGGCGGTCAAGAGGCTGTATCCGGACACCAAGCTGTCCATCGGCCCCGCTATAGACGACGGGTTCTACTACGACTTCGACAAAGAGGGCGGCTTCACGCCCGAGGACCTCGAGAAGCTCGAGGCCGAGATGAAGAAGATCGTCAAGGAGAACCTGAAGATCGAGACCTACACCCTGCCCAGGCAGGAGGCCATCGACTTCCTGAAGTCGAAGGGCGAGGACTACAAGGTCATGCTGGTCGAGGACCTCCCCGAGGACGCCCCGATCAGCTTCTACAAGCAGGGCGAGTTCGTCGACCTCTGCGCCGGACCCCACGCCCTCTACACCAAGGCGGTCAAGGCGTTCAAGCTCACCTCCCTCGCCGGCGCCTACTGGCGCGGCGACGAGCACAACAAGATGCTCACCAGGATCTACGGGACCGCGTGGGAGAGCAAGGAGGACCTCGAGAAGTACCTCACCATGCTGGAGGAGGCCAAGAAGAGGGACCACCGCAAGCTCGGGAAGGAGCTCGGCATCTTCGCCATCATGGAGGAGGGGCCCGGATTCCCGTTCTTCCTCCCCAACGGTGTCACCCTGAAGAACACCCTCATCGAGTACTGGAGGGAGCTCCACCTCAGGGAGGGCTACCAGGAGATCAACACCCCCATGATCCTCAACCAGGCGCTCTGGCTGCAGTCCGGGCACTGGGACCACTACAAGGACAACATGTACACCACGACCATCGACGACGAGATCTACTGCATCAAGCCGATGAACTGCCCCGGCAGCACCCTCGTCTACCGCACCGAGCCCAGGTCCTACAGGGACCTGCCCATCAGGTACGGCGAGCTCGGTCTGGTGCACAGGCACGAGAAGTCCGGTACGCTCCACGGCCTGTTCCGCGTCAGGTGCTTCACCCAGGACGATGCGCACCTGTACATGACCCCGGACATGATCGAGACCGAGATCGAGGGCGTCGTCCGTCTGATCGACGAGGTCTACAGCAAATTCGGATTCAAGTACCACGTCGAGCTCTCCACCCGTCCCGAGGACAGCATGGGGTCCGACGAGGACTGGGAGAACGCCACCAGCGCCCTGATGAACGCGCTCGGCACCATGGGCATCGACTACGTGGTCAACGAGGGCGACGGCGCGTTCTACGGCCCGAAGATCGACTTCCACCTGGAGGACTCCCTCGGGAGGACCTGGCAGTGCGGGACCATCCAGCTCGACTTCCAGATGCCCCAGAGGTTCGACCTCGAGTACACCGGGGCCGACGGCGCCAAGCACAGGCCGGTCATGGTCCACCGCGTCATCTTCGGATCCATCGAGAGGTTCATGGGCATCCTGATCGAGCACTACGCGGGCAAGTTCCCCGTGTGGCTCGCCCCCGTCCAGGTGAAGGTGCTGTCCGTCTCGGAGAAGTCCTTCGCGTACGCCAGGGAGGTCTACGACAGGTTCAAGGACGCCGGCATCAGGGTCCAGCTGGACAACTCCGACGAGAAGATCGGGTACAAGATCCGCCAGGCCCAGCTCCAGAAGGTCCCGTACATGCTGGTCCTCGGGGAGAAGGAGTCCGACGACGGGAACGTCGTGGCCGTCAGGACCAGGGACGGGAAGGACCTCGGTCTGGCGCAGACGGACATGTTCATCGCCCATGTGCTGAAGCAGACGGCGCACAGGCGCGACGACCTCTGAAAATCGCTTCCCCCGGGCGACCGGGGGCACCGCCCCTCCGGGAACCGTCCCGAAGGGGCGTTTTCCAATGTGCCAGGGCCTCCGGGCGCTGTTCGCGCCCCTTTATTACGCGTGCGCACGCCGTTTTTCACTCATTCCATTTTATACCAGTATCGCGTGAACCCGCCCATACCATGACAGCGACCGCAACCAATTATGCGCTGAAGAAGGGCCTCCCGAAGAAGACCCGTTCTATCTGCCCCGAGTGCGGGAAGATCCTCGAAGCCGATCTCTACGCCAAGGACGGAAAGGTGATGATGGACAAGACCTGCCCCGAGCACGGGAAGTTCTCCGACGTGTACTGGGCCGACGAGGAACTGTACAACAAGGCCGAGAAGTTCGCATACGACGGGGTCGGACTCCACAACCCGCTGGACCAGACGATCGAGGCGGGGGACGACACCGTCCACATCGTCATCGACGGGGAGAGGATCGACATGCTCTCCTGCACCGGACTCGCCAACCTGGACCTGACCAACAGGTGCAACATGAACTGCCCCATCTGCTTCGCCAACGCGAACGATGCCGGGTACGTCTACGAGCCCAGCTTCGAGCAGGTCCACGACATGATGGTCGCCCTCCGCTCGGAGAAGCCCATCAAGTGCACCGCGATCCAGTTCGCGGGAGGGGAGCCCACCGTCTACCCCAGATTCGTCGACGTCGTCGCCGACGCCAAGGCCCTGGGATTCGCACAGGTCCAGGTGGCCACCAACGGTATCAAGTTCGCCAGGGACTACGAGTTCCTCAAGGCCTCCAAGATGGCCGGGCTGAACACGATCTATCTGCAGTTCGACGGTCTCACCGACGAGATCTACCTCCGCTCCCGCGGCCGCAAGATGATGGCCGTGAAGCTCGGGGTCCTCGAGAACTGCAGGAAGCTCAAGGCCGAGGGCCTCAAGTCCCCGTCCGTCGTGCTCGTCCCGGTCGTCGGGAAGGGCATGAACGACGACATCATCGGGGACATCATCAAGTTCGCATTCGAGAACTCGGACATCATCCGCGGGGTCAACTTCCAGCCCATCGCCTTCACCGGCAGGGTCACCAACGAGGAGGTCGCCTCCGGGAGGTTCACCCTCCCCGACCTCGTCGATGCGGTGGAGAAGCAGACCGGATTCGCCCAGAAGAGCGATTGGTACCCGGTCCCCGTCGTCGCCCCGATCTCGAGCTTCGCCTCGATCATCCTCGGGCAGAACAAGGTCACGTTCACCACCCACCCGCACTGCGGGATCGCGACGTACCTGTTCCAGGACGACAAGGGCAACGTCGTGCCGTTCCCCAGGTTCGTCGACGTGGAGAGGTTCTCCAAGGGCCTGTACGAGATCGACAACAAGGCCCAGAACTCGAGATTCAAGAAGCTGTACGTGGCCAAGCTCGTGAAGCTGCTCAACAGCTGCGTGGACGAGTCCAAGATGCCCGAGGGCCTCAACAAGAAGACCTTCGTGAACCTCATCAAGGACGTCATGTCCGACAAGTCGAAGGACACCCTCGCGGCCTTCTCGTGGAAGATGATGCTCGTCGCCGGGATGCATTTCCAGGACGGGTTCAACTACGACATCGAGAGGGTCAGGAGGTGCGGCGTGCACTACGTGACCCCCGACTGCAGGGTCATACCCTTCTGCGCCTACAACTCCGGACCGGAGTTCAGGAAGGAGATCGAGCAGAAGTTCTCGGTCCCCCTGGAGGAGTGGAAGAAGACTCACGCCAAGGAAGCACAGGAGCTGGCCGCCGCTCTGATCGTCCCCAAGGAGGACCAGGCCGACGAGCCCGCCAAGGAGTGATTACGGATGATAGTGGATCTCAACAAGTGCCTGCATTGCGGCGGATGCGTAGGCTCCTGCCCGAAGAACGCGATATTCCTGAACGACTTCGTGCTGGAGTTCAACAGCGACTGCAACAGGTGCGGACGCTGCGTCAAACTCTGCCCGGTCGCCGCCCTCAGCCTGGAGGCGAGCTCGTGAGGACCATCACCTGCGACGTCGTGGTCGTGGGCGCCGGTCCCGGCGGCAGCATGGCCGCCAGGTACTGCGCCGAGGGAGGACTCGACACCATCCTCATCGAGAAGAAGGTCGAGGTCGGAGCCCCCCTCAGGTGCGCCGAGGGAGTGTCCAAGAAGTGGCTGCAGGAGGTCGGGATCGAGCCCGACCCGTCCTGGATCCGCGGGGACATGAAGGGCGCCATCATCAAATCCCCCCAGGGGACCACATTCCAGCTGGACGAGTCGAAGGCGGGCGCCGAGGTCGGATACGTGCTCGAGAGGCACATCTTCGACAAGTCCCTCGCCAGGATGGCGGCGGAGGCCGGAGCGAAGATCATGCTCCGCACCTCCTGCACGGGCATCGTCCGCGAGGACGGGAAGATCGTCGGCATCAAGGCCAGGAGCATGGGCGAGGAGATCGAGATCCGCGCCAAGTGCGTCGTGGCCGCCGACGGGTACGAGAGTCAGGTCGGAAGGTGGGCCGGCATCGACACCACCCTCAAGCTCAGCGACATCGACTCCTGCATCCAGTACAGGATGTGCAACATCGACGTCGCCCCCGACTACTGCGAGTTCGTGATCGGTTCCGTCGCGCCCGGAGGATACGTGTGGATCTTCCCCAAGGGCAACGGCGTCGCCAACGTCGGTATCGGCGTCATGGGGAGGCTGTGCAAGGGCGACGGGGACGCGAAGCGCTACCTCGACGATTTCATCGCCAAGGACCCCCGCCTGAACAAGGGACAGTGCCTCGAGATCATGGGCGGATTCGTTTCGACGTGCCCCGGACTCGACTGCTCCGTCGACGACAACATCGTCCTCGTCGGGGACGCGGCGAGGATCATCGACCCCATCACCGGAGGGGGCATCGCCCACGCGTGCCGCACCGGGATGTACGCCGGGAAGGTCCTGACCGAGTGCGCCAAGACCGGGGACTTCTCCAAGAAGGCCCTGATGGCCTACGAGAAGATGTGGCGCGACAGGATGGAGGACAAGCTCTTCAGGAACTTCATGGCCAAGGAGAAGCTCGCCACCCTCGACGACGAGACCATCGACGAACTGATCAAGATGATCAAGACCGCCGACATCGGGGAGGTCAACGTGTACAACCTCCTCAAGGCCGTCAAGGACAGGTTTCCTCAGGTCGTCGAAGGCTTCGAGGACCTCATCTGAGGATCGCAAACGGGGGCTCCCGCCCCCATTCAATGCCCCCGTACGGGGGCGTTCTCTTCTTTCGAATCACAGGAAGCGGATCGCGCAGGACTTCTTGTCGAATGCGATGGCCAGCGCAATGACGCCCGGGAGCTGGTTCTCGTCGGCGTAGTTGCGATCGACGATCTGCCCGAACCCCTCGTCCAGGGCGGCCACGATGTCGCCTTTGTGCCTGGGCTGGAGGGTCTTCACCTCGATCAGAAAGGGCGGGTTCCTCTTGTGGCCGCGGACGAAGATGTCCGAGCGTCCCGTTCCCGATTCCTGCTCCAAGACCGTCATGTAACCGCTCATCGCGAAGATCAGGCTCAACCAGGAACGATACTTCGGTTCGGCCCATCCCTCGAAGTACGACTTTCCTGACATGAGCTTCTCGAGATCGTCCTTCACGAGACAGGCATCTCTGTCGATGATGTGTCTTATCAGTTCCACGGAGTTCGGGACCGTGACATCCAGGACATGGGTCATGAGGTCCTTGAAGCTCTGGCGGACCTCTTCATTGGGGACCATGACGCGGAATCCTCCTCCTTTCACCCTCTCCGCGGTCAGGTATCCCGTCGATATGAGGAATGGGATGACTTCGTCGCTGTTCAAGGGATGTCCATGGCTCCAGAGCACGCTGGATTCGCTGATCCGATCGACCGGGTACCCCCCTTCTGCGTAGAATATCCCTTCGACCTTCTCCAGCGTCTTCTCGCCGGAACCTCCCAGCACTTCGACCAGGATGTTGTTTGCACTGGTCTCGTTCCAGAAGTTCTTGGGTTCGAGATCCTTCCCGATGCACTCTTTGATAAAGCTGGTGATGGACCAGGGGTTGAAGATCTCGTATCCGCCGATCCTGTATCCGTCGTACCATTCCTTCGCCTGAGCGAACTTCCTGTCGGCATATTCTTTCCGCTGTTCTTCGCTCCAATGGGAGAACAGGTCGTTTACCTGACGTCTTACCGCTTCCTCCGCCTCCTCCGAGGTGATGCCGAAGTGCTGTCCGAATTCCGAGGAGAGGACGCTGTAATGACAGAGATTGTTCAGACTGCTGACCAATCCTTCGGTGATGACGCGTTGTATCCCGACCATGACCGTGAATGAGACGCATTCGTTGGACTTCACGACGTTGCTGAGAAATGTCCCGTACGATTGCGCCAGGTCACCGAAATACGGTTTGCCGAAGGCGGTCGCCAGGGGGTTATCGTATTCATCGATGAGGATGATCGGTTCGATTCCGTGATGTAGTTCCAATAGCGTGCAGAGGTTCTCGATGACAAGCCCCGGATTCATTCTCTCCTCGTTCTGGATCCGTACGAATTCGGACTTCAGGATGTCGCTGACCGCTCCCGATTCGAAGAGATAGGAGAATTCCGTCGCAACCATGTTGCGGATGCGACCGTTCAACTCGTTCCTGAAGGACTCCAGGCTGTTGAAGTCGTATTTGCTGAAATCCAGTCTGATGACTGGATAGCGGTTTCTGTACTCTTTCGCGTAGAGCGGGTACTCGGGGCATTGTTCGATTTTCAGGCCTGCGAAGGAATCCCTCTTTGCTTCATCATCGGCGTACTTCACGTTGAAGAAGTGGTCGAGCATGGAGAGTCCGAGGCTCTTCCCCGATCTGCGGGGTCTCGTGACGAGAATGGGTGCCGGGCCGTGCTCTATGACGTCCCTGATGAGGAGGCTCTTGTCCGCGAAGTAGTATCCTCCATTGGAGATCTTCGCGAAGTCGTGTTTCCCGATGAGCACCTTCATGTTCTTCGGGTTGTCATCGGTATCATTGATTTTAACTTCTGTTCCGACCGCGCTGCGACGACCGTCGGCGGGTCCCATGGATTTGCATTTTTCATCCATGGGAACGGACGCCATCTGTTCCGCTATAAAGCGCGCCTACTGCAGTCAGTATTACAGGATACTCTTCATTAATTAGAGCGCTCCGAAATCGGAGCGCTTTCGGAGCTTCACGGGGATTCTGTGGAATCCGAGGGATTCCTTCCTTCCCGCAGCAACCGCGACGAGTTCCGCGATATGGACCACAGGAAGACCGTTCTCCTGGGCGTCGAACTTCACGAAGCACATGGGGCATCCGACGACGATGACCTCGGCGCCGGCGCATTCCTCCTCGCGCTCCTTCATGAGAGGGACGTTCACGGGCGCGTTCTTCCCGCAGCATCCGAAATCGGTGTTCACGACCTCGCAACCCATCGCTTCGAGGATGGCCCTCATCTCCTTCTTCAGGTGTTCGGCGGAGCATCCCGGCTCCATGCCGACCCTGACGGTCCTCCCGAACCCGGGAAGGTCGTCCAGGTGCCTGTGCAGGAACGCTATGATGTGCGACGTCCGCTGATAGACGGGCTCCAGCTCCTCGCTGCAGCCGGCGCACAGCGTGACGATGTCCCTGCCTCCCGCGGGGGAGCACATGCCGTCCTTGCGCCGTCTCTTCTCGATCTCCGGCATCCCCATGAACTGGATCGGATGGAGGCAGCAGGATTCCGAGGGGAGGCGGGACGCCTTGACGCCCAGAGCATCCATCGCGACGGACGCCGCGAACTCTATGAACGGCGCCATGCCGTTCACTACGCATCCGGTCATGACGTACGCGTCGTCCCCCTTCCATTCGGGTTCGACGCACCTGTCCTCCGCCGGAGCGCGGACGAATCCGGTCCTCTCGTAGGTCTCGGAGACCGACAGGCCCTGCTCCATGTAGATCAGGTCCCTTATGACGGTGAACGGGTCGGAGCGGAAGCAGATGCGGGAGCACGTCCCGCACACGATGCACTTGTCCAGGTCCCCCTCGCCCCCGGCCATGATCTCCATCGGGTCGATCCCGCCGTGTCTGAAGGACGGGCATGCGGCCGTGCACCTCCCGCAGAGGATGCACGTGCGCCTGATCTTCTCGATCTCCTGCATCATGGCGAAGCTCATCGTCTCCGTCTCCTGAATTCGGGAGGGTTGGGCTCCATCATGGCGCCTCCGCCCCCGGTCTTGACGATGTACGGCGTGCCGCCGCGGGACGCGATGGCCTCGCACACCTTCTCCGGTCTGTCGGTCAGGGCGACCATGCACCCTCCTCCGCCGGATCCGGTCAGCTTCGCACCGTAGGAATAGGGGAGCGAAGCGTTCACCAGTTTGTTCAGGGCGTCGCAGGACACCCCGAGGATCGACAGCAGCTTGTGGTCCTCGGTCATGAGGCGTCCGAGGCGCTCGATGTCGTTGGCCTTCAGCGCCTTCCCGCCCTCGATCGTCACCTGCTCGATATCGTCTACCACCTCGATCGCGAAGTGGGAGCGGCCCATGTACCTGTGGACCTTGTCCACCTGGGGGCCGGTGGGGGCGCGGATGCCGGTGTTCCCGATGACGAACGTCATCTCCGGGACCTTCAGGTCGTTGAAGCTCCAGCTCCTGCCGTCGCGCTCGACCTTCCAGAGGAACTCCCCTCCGGCGTCGGGCATGTTGATCGTCAGTCCCCCTCCGTGGACGCTCGTGGAGACGTCCATGGGGCTCCCGTTGCCCTGGGCGTAGTATTCCGCGTCGTACGCCTCGCGCATGACCTCCTCCTCCGTGAGGGACCCCCCGTTGAGGGAGGCCAGGGCCATGGCAGCGGCCGCGCAGAGCGCCGCCGAGGAGCCCATCCCGGAACCGACCGGGATCTGGCTGACCGACACCATGTCTATGGCGTGGCGGAGGTTGCGCGTCAGATGTCTCAGATGGGCCTGCCTGCGGAAGTCGAGGCGTTCGCCGTTCATGGTGTTCCAATTGGAACGGCGTATGGCCACGGTCATCCTCTGGTCGACCGCCAGCGTGATCGCGGGTTTGCCGTAGACGACGGCGTGCTCGCCCAGGATGACGAACTTCCCGGGCGCGGAAGCTGTATGCCACTCGGACCTCATCAGTCCAGACCGTACCTTCTGGTCTCTTCGGAGATGGCGTCGTTGGGGTTGCGCCCGTTGAGCTGGGGCTGCGGGATGCTCCACCACTGCTCCTCCATGTCGCCGAGCCTGTGGTCGAAGTCCTCGTCGGACTCGCCCTCGTTCTGTTCGACCTTCATGAGGGCCTTGGACATCTCGCCCAGGAGGTCCACTCCGAACTTCTTGTTGACGATGCACATCCCTATGTACCCGTCCAGGCACGCGCAGATCTCCTCGCGCGTGTCGGCGTCCACGGATTCCATGATCACGTCGAGGACGCTGTTGGCGGTCATCTTGAAGATCAGCTGGTGCTTGGCCTCGTCCGGCAGCTCCTCCTCCGCCATGATGGTCTCCATCATCTCCTTGCTGAAGAGGTCGGAGAGGGCGGAGGTCCTGTTGGGGTTCCTGCCGAAGGTGTGTTCGATGTGCTCCTTCTCCGGATCTACGGGTTCGGAATCCCCGAACAGGTCCGCATTGGGGTCGAGTTCTCCTGCCATGCTATCACTTCTGGCGGGACATGACGTCCGATAATATGTCCATTCCCCTGGAGATCTTGTCCTCGTCCGCGGCGTAGGAGAACCTGAGGTGCTTCTCGCCGTAGGTGCCGAAGGCGGATCCGGGGGTGCAGATCAGCCCTGTGCGGGCCAGCTCGTTGGCCAGGTCCTGCGACGGGATGTCCTGCTCGTAGGTCGGGAACGCATAGAACGCGCCCTTGGGCGGCTCGATGGACATGCCGTCGATCTCGTTGATCCTCCTGCATATCAGGTCGCGCCTCCCGCGGAAGGTCCTGCGGGCGTCGTCCAGGTATCTCTGCATGCGGGGGAGGGCCGCCAGGATGCCGTACATCGCGGGCATGTTGGGGCTGGCGCAGACGTGGTACTGCATCTTGATCAGGGGCTCCATCATCTCGTCGTTGGCGAAGACGAATCCCATCCTCCAGCCGGTGACGGCCATCATCTTCGAGAATCCGTTGACGACGACGGCGCATTCGGGGCTGTCCATGAAGGAAACGTGCGAGCCCTCGTAGATGAACTCGCAGTAGACCTCGTCGGACAGGATGGTGATGTCCTTCTCCCAGGCGAGGTCGACCAGGGCGTCCTTGGACTCCTGGGTGAGGACCCCTCCGGTGGGGTTCGACGGGGTGTTGACGATGATCATCGTCGTGCGCGGGGTGATCTTGGAGACGATGTCGTCCAGGTCGGGCTGGAAGGCGCCGTCGTCCGTGAGCCTGTATTCCACGGGGATCCCGCCCGCGAGCCTGACGTGGGGCGCGTAGATGACGAAGCCGGGGCTGGGGACCAGGACCTCGTCGCCGGGGTCGATCATGCTCTGGGTGACCTCCAGCAGGGCCGTGGAGCCGCTGGGGGTGACCATGATGTTGCTCCCCTTCATCTCCCCGAACTTGGAGAAGTAGTCGGCGATGGCGTCCCTGAGCTCGGGGATGCCTGCGGTGGGGCCGTACTTGTTCCTCCCCTGCCTGGAGGCCTCGCACATCCCCTCGATCGCCTCCGCGGGGGGATCCAGGTCGGGTTCTCCCAGGCCGAGGTTGACCGAACCCGGGCCGGCGAGGTCGAACATCTTGCGGATGCCCGACATCGGAATCTCGTCTATCCTCTTTGAGGACTTCATGCGACATGATACGGCGCATCTGGGTTAAAGGCATCGGTGGGTCCGGAGGGGCCGTAGCCAGACGTCGGCTTAACAACGTTTACAGGGGTTTTCCGAGGGGTGGTCGCGGATGTTCATATGTGCCAGACTATTGCATTCTGGAGGGGCCGGACCGAGGGTGTATAAAAGGTGCCTGGCCATGCCCGAAAAGGCTCGTTTAAATAGGGATAAGATTTCTTCGAAACCAGAGGCGAGTGGGATGCCGAAGAGACACAGCATGAGGTCGGAATCCAACGATTTCGACATCTCCGTCGACGAGGGCACTTTCGGGGATTACGAGGCGTTCGGAGTCTACAACGACGACGCGCCCGAGGGCTCCGAGCCCGAGTACGAGATCTTCATCGTGGCGACCGCACAGGAAGTCTGAACCCGTTCTTCCCCCTGACGGATGTCCGATGCAGGGGATTCCCTCGCGTTCTTCTCGGGGATCCCGTCGTCGGGCCTCGTCGCAGGTCTGCTCCTCCCCGCTCTTCATCTTCATGTATCTGTCCGCGGCGATGGTGTAGTACGCGTCGGCGGACGAGTTGAGGGCGGTCTCGAACGAGTCCTGCACGACTCCGATGATGAACCCTATGGCGACCATCTGCATCGCGACCGTGTCGGATATGCCGAACAGCGAGCAGGCCATGGGGATCAGGAGCAGCGAACCTCCGGCGACCCCCGATGCTCCGCATGCGCCGATCGTCGCGATGACGGACAATGCGACCGCGAGCCATATCGGTATGTCCATGCCGAGGGTGGCCGCGGCGACCATGGTCATCACCGTGATGGTGATCGCAGCCCCGTTCATGTTGATGGTCGCACCCAGGGGGATGGAGACGGAATAGAATTCATCGTCCACGCCCATCTTCTCGCAGAGCTTCATGTTCATGGGGATGTTGGCCGCCGAGCTCCTCGTGAAGAACGCGGATACGGCGGAATCGCGCAGGCACACCAGGAGGAGGGGGTACGGGTTCCTTCTCAGCAGGTATGCGACGATCGCAGGGTTCGTGACGAACGTGACGAACAGCATGCATGCGACGAGGACGAGGATCAGCTGCCCGTACTCCGAGAAGATCTCCAAGCCGTTGGTGGACACCGCGGTGTAGACGAGGCCCATGATCCCGAACGGCGCGAAGCTGATGATCACCTTGACGATGTCGGTGACCAGCATGCTGAGGTCCCCGACGATGTCCTTCGTGGATTGGGAGCAGTATGCTCTGATCAGCAGTCCGCTGAGCACGGCCCAGAACAGGATGCCCAGGTAGTTCCCGTTGATCAGGGCGGATACGGGGTTCTCGACGAGCCTCATCAGGAGGTTGTAGATTAGCTGGCCGATGTCCGTGGTCGACTCCTCCGAAGCGCTCGGGATGTCCAGCGTGACCGTAACATGGGCGAACGAGCATGCGATGACCGCCACGACGGCGGCGACGACCGTGCTGATGAGATACAGGGCGATGATGAGCTTGAAGTGGTCCTTGTAGGTGGATGTGGACCTCGCCAGGGAGTTCAGGACCAGGATGAAGACCAGGAACGGGGCGATGGCCTTGAGCGCTCCTATGAAGACGTCCCCGAAGGCCGAGATCAGCAGGACGCCCGGTATCGTCAGCGCCAGGATGACGCCGATGACCAGTCCCGCCACGATCCTCAGTATGAGACTGATCGAATTCCACTTCTCATAGGCCTCTTTGAGCGTCATCGGTGGTGCGCAGTGTCCGGTGCATCGATATATGTGTCGGCGAAAGAAGCCTCGGTGAAATCATCGGCCAAGGCCCTGACGCATTTCTGATTCCAGGCGGAAGTCCCCGCCCGGAGCGCATCCGCCGATGTCGGATCGGCTGTTTTATGGGCCCCGGGGCCGGAATCCGGTCCGCGGCATAGGGTTCTTTATATATCACATCGCCATGTATGGGTAGGTGGATTTGGATATATATCGATAAATCGATTATAATCCAAATTCAACAGCCAAAAAAATACGAACGCGAAGAGGAGACGCGATCCGAGTCCACCGATGCCGAAGAGGCGTAGAAGAGGTACTCCCCCCGCTCATGGAGGGCAGGGGAGGCCATCCGGAAGTGTGTCGGATGACGGGTGAGAACAGAGGCGACAGGACAGATAAAGTCGACGGAAGGAGAGCGAGGCGCGGGAAGAGGGGGAAATACGCCCGCAAGAGGATCCAAGGGCAGGATCTGCTGGAGCGCTACGCGCTCCTTCTGATGGCCATCATGGAGCAGCTGGAGATCCCCGAATACAGGCATCCCAGGAGCAACCACGTCTACAGCTACCGCCAGAAGCTGGCGCTGCCGATCCTCAGGAAACGTCTGAAACTCTCGTACGGACAATTCGCCAAGGACCTTCCGAGCCATACGGGGTTCCTGAAGGCCATCGGCCTGTACGATCTCGACCGCATGCCGGACAAGTCCACGTACATCAGGTTCGCCCAGACCGTGGACGAGACCAATCTGGAGAGGATGATATGCGCCTTCCAGGCGTTCGTGAGGAAGGACTGCGTCATCGCCATAGACGGGACGGGATTCAGCAACTTCCTGAGGTCCGCCCATTTCGCCAAGAGATGCAAGGATTTCGACATCAAGAAGGAGCCGAGGTCGTTCACCAGGGCCTCCTTCGCGGCGGAGGTGAAGACGCATCTGATCCTGTCGGCCAGGATCTCCCCGTCAAGGAAGCACGATGTCAGGTTCGTACCGGAGCATGTGAAGGACCTCGCCGGACTGTCGATAGGTTACGCGCTCATGGACAAGGGGTATGATTCGGAGCCCCTGCACA
>CAVIUM010000001.1:0-109234 GCA_963645865.1 Lachnospiraceae bacterium | reverse complement strand
CCAACTCCTTGGTCACCTAGCCTCATAATTGTTGGGATGGCCGAATATGTTTAGCCAGCAGGACCGCGGGACCCCTCCGGGAGCATCCCGCGCCCGCCGATGATGGGGTTTATCATCTCATCGGGGGTACGGGTCGGCAGATAGCATGAGCGGAAACATGACTCTGGTGCTCCTCCGCCACGGGGAGAGCGTCTGGAACAAGGAGAACCTGTTCACCGGATGGACCGACGTCGACCTCTCCGACAAGGGGAGGGCGGAGGCCGCCTCGGCGGGCAGGATGATGAGGGACGAGGGATTTGACTTCGACGTCTGCTTCACATCGTACCTGAAGAGGGCCATCCACACCCAGCAGATCGCCCTCGACGAGATGGACAGGGCCTGGATCCCCGTGATCAAGAGCTGGAGGCTCAACGAGAGGCACTACGGCGCGCTCCAGGGGCTCAACAAGTCCGAGACCGCCGAGAAGTACGGCGAGGACCAGGTCAAGATCTGGAGGAGGTCCTATGCGGTCCGTCCCCCCGCGCTCGAGCCCGGTGATGAGAGGAACCCCGCGAAGCAGGTCCCGTACCGCGGGATCCCCGCGGAGAACCTCCCCCTGACCGAATGCCTGGAGGACACCGTGGCACGCGCGGTCCCGTACTTCGAGCAGGAGATCAAGCCCAGGATGTTCGCCGGCGAGAGGGTCCTCATCGCGGCCCACGGCAACTCCCTCAGGGCGCTCGTCAAGGTGTTCGACAACATGGGCGACGACGAGATCGTCGGCGTCAACATCCCCACCGGTGTGCCCCTGGTGTACGAGTTCGACAGGGACTTCAACGTCATCTCCAAGAGATACCTCGGCGACCAGGACGCCCTCAAGGCGAAGATGGACGCCGTGGCCAACCAGGGCAAGGCCAAGTGAAACCGGGGCCGGGTGACCGGCCCCTCGCTACCATTATCTATGCGCCGTACTTCACGCGGCGTATGGCTATTATAAAGGAATCCTCGCAGGTCGCCGTCGGCGACGGCACCGTGTCCGTGGGCGGATGGGTGCAGGACGTCCGCAACCTCGGCGGGATCTCATTCATCACCATGCGCGACAGGGACGGCACCTACCAGGTGACCATGCCCAAGAAGAAGATCGACCCCGAACTCTTCGCGATGCTCACCGGGCTGTCCCGCGAGACCGTCGTCAGGATCGAGGGCGAGGTCAAGGAGAGCAACCAGACCGCCACCGGATGGGAGATCATCCCCTCCGCGGCCGAGGTCATCTCCGAGGCCGCCGTGCCCCTTCCGCTGGGAGTCGTCGACAAGGTGAACGTCGAGATGGACACCCGTCTCAACCACCGCTTCATGGACCTCAGGAAGCCCGAGGTCCGCGCCATCTTCGAGCTCAAGTCCATCATGGTCGAGCTCATCGAGGAGGCCGTCCGCTCCAACGGGTTCCGTCAGGTCTACACCCCCAAGATCGGGGCCGCCGGCGCCGAGGGAGGGGCCGAGCTGTTCAGGGTCCAGTACTTCGACAGGCCCGCGTACCTCGCCCAGTCCCCCCAGCTCTACAAGCAGATCCTGATGTCCACCGGACTCGACAGGGTCTTCGAGATCGGACCCGCGTTCCGCGCGGAGCAGTCCAACACCAACCGCCACGTCACCGAGTTCATCTCCTTCGACGGCGAGATGTCCTGGATCGAGAACGAGGAGGAGGTCATGGCGATGATCGAGGAGGTCATCGACCACGTCCTCAGGGGACTGAAGGAGAGGGGCGCCAAGCAGCTGGAGGTCCTCGGCAAGGAGATCAACGTCCCCGCCAGGCCCTACCCCATCCTCACCTATTCCGAGTGCCTCGCCATCGTGCAGGAGGCCGGACTCCCCCTGAAGGAGGGCGACGACCTCGGCACCGAGGGCGAGAAGATCGTCGGCGAGCGCATGGCCGAGAAGGGATGCGACCTCTACTTCATCGCCGAGTACCCCGAGGAGGCGAAGCCCTTCTACATCATGGAGAAGGACGGAACCCCGTACTCGTTCAGCTTCGACCTGGACTACAAGGGGCAGGAGATCTGCTCCGGAGGCCAGAGGGAGCACAGGTACGACGTCCTGGTCGCCAGGATGCAGAAGAAGGGTCTGGACCCCGAGGACTTCGAGTTCTACCTCGAGGCCTTCAGGTACGGCATGCCCCCGCACGGCGGATGGGGCATCGGCATGGAGAGGCTGCTCGTCAAGGCCCTCGACCTGCCCAACATCAGAGAAGCGATCCTCTTCCCCAGGGACCCCGCAAGGCTCACCCCGTGAAACCGAGGGGCTCCGGCCCCTCTTCATCATTTCTTAGTCATTCCTAAAAAAGTTTTTAACGGGCCCCGCATCATGCCGTCGGCATGAGGGTAACCACCAACGGCGTCTCGCTGTACTACGAGGTCAGGGGCAAGGGCAAGAGGGCCCCGGCGCTGATCATGCTCCACGGCAACTGCGAGGACCACACGGTCTTCGACCGCGCCGTCGACTACCTGGAGCAGGCTTTCGTCGTATACCTGGTGGATTCCCGCGGTCACGGGCAGAGCTCCCCCTCGCTCAACGGGGAGTATCATTATGCCGACATGGCCGACGACCTGTACGACTTCATCAGGAAGCTGGAGATCGAGGACCCGATGATCTGCGGATACAGCGACGGCGGCATCGTCGCCCTGCTCTTCGCGATCGAGCACCCGGAGATCCCGTCCCGTCTGTTCGTCTGCGGCGCCAACACGAATCCGTCCACGCTCGGCGGATTGGGGATGGTCATGGAGAGGATCAGGCACAAGGACGACCCGAGGGTGAGGATGATGCTCACCGAGCCGGATATCAAAGCCGAGGATCTCGCCAGGGTAGAATGTCCCGTCCACGTCGTGGCCGGCAGCAGGGACTGCGTCAAGCGCTCGGACAGCGAGTTCATCGCATCGTCCGTGAAGAACGGGAACTTCAACCTGATGAAGCGCTGCGACCATTCCAGCTACATCGTCCACAACACCCGCATCGTCGACGTCATCTTCCGCGAATGCCAGGTCGACGTGAACAAGATCCGCGTCGTCCACCCGGCCCACTGGGGGACCTGATTCGGAAAAACAGGGGGGTTTTCGGCGACCTCCCCCCTTACGGCTTATATAAGGTCCCTGATTTTTCACTCCTGAGCAACATGGCACCGCCGGGAGATGTGTACGAACGCGAGCTCAAGGCCCTTCTCGCAGGGGACAACAAGGCCATCGCCAAGATGGTGAAGACCTGCGACGCGCTGGAGACCGCGAATTACAACTCCATGCTGCAGGACCCGTTCCTCGTGATACGCGCCGCAGGCTCCCTCGGAGTGGACCTGGTGGCCCTGAGATGGGATTTCTCGTTCCCGATCGAGGTCAAGAGCTCCTGCGACGACGTCCTCCATTTCAGCAAGAACCAGAGGCTGTCGGAGCAGGCGGATACGATGCTCAGCGAGTGCTGCCGTTCGCATCTCGTCCCCATCTACGCCTACAGGCTCAAATCCCAGCGCGGGGACCCCTGGAGGATATTCACCATCCCCACCGACCACCGCTACCGCGGGAGGCACGACGTGCTGTACAGGAGGATACCGAAGCTGGAGGTCTCCAGCAACGGGTTCTACATAATGCGCTGGGAGGACGGCATGAAGCTGTCCGATTTCATGGGCTACACCGGTATGTCCGATTACTCCAGCGAGTGAGGGACACCGTCAGAACTCATAGGGCTCATCATCGGTCAGCCTAGATTCATCATCATCCGGTCTGTCCCGGGTGGCGATATCCCACAGGGTATATACATTGGCGCGGAGAGAGGGATTTGAACCCCCGAGGAAGATTTCCACCGGTTTTCAAGACCGGCGCCTTAGGCCGCTTGGCTATCTCCGCTTGGAACCTCGATTGATATTTTCGATTTAAAGCTACGGTCGACGCAAACGCCATATCCGTGACCCCCATCAGGGGGCGATAACATGGCCGTCTCGCTCCGCATCATCAAGCTCACAAGGGAGATAGACGAGGGCAATCACGCAGCCTACGAGCAGCTGAAGGCCCTCGCCAGGACCGATCCCGATGCGAAGCGCGTTCTGAAGACCGTTAAAGAACCGCCCAAGCCCGTCACGCGCGAGATCAAGGTCGCGCCCGTGAAGAAGCAGGACACCCCCGAGCAGACCGCGGAGAAGGCCAGGTCCGGCGACGAGGCGGCGATCGCGGCCCTGAGGAAGAAGGCGGAGTACGAGGACATCAAGGCGCAGAACGCCCTGGGGATGGCATTGCTCCAATCGAATCCCGACGAGGCGAGGAAGTGGCTGATCCGTTCGTCGAAGCTCCCCGAATCCATGGAGGCATTGAGGAGGATGGCCGCGATGGGCGACGCGGAGGCGAAGAAGTACGTCGATTCCCACAAGCCCGTCGAGATGGTCCCCAAATCCAAATCGCGCGTCGAGAGCCAGGGGCCCGTCAGGGACGATCTGGGCTACATCAAGCCCCCGGTGAAGCACAGCCGCTGCAGGATAGGGGACGTCTACAGGATCAACGATGTGAAGCTCCAGACGGGCCAGAAGAACACGATGGTCCTGATCAAGGAGATGCGCGGGGACTTCGTCACGGTCTGGACGGTCACCCGCGAGCCCGGCAAGCATAAGTGCGTCAAGCTCATCGAACCCTCTCTGGCCGGATTCGCCAGCGCGAACGTCTATGTTCTCACCGACGTGGAGAAGGTCTACAAGAAGGACAGCCTCGTCGAGTACCGCGGGTCCCTCGGAAGGAAGGACATAACGCAGTTCAGGCTCTCGGCTTGATGATTATAGGCTAAAGGGGGAGGGTTTCCCCTCCCGTTTCAGGAATCAGTAGGACACGCCCTGCCACAGCATGGCGTTGGCGACCTTCTCGAATCCGGCGATGTTGGCTCCGGCGACGAGGTTGCCCTCCATGCCGTACCTCTTGGCGGCCTCGGAGGACTCCTTGTAGATCGTCACCATGATGTCGTGCAGCTTGGCGTCGACCTCTTCGAAGGTCCAGGAGAGCCTGGCGCTGTTCTGGCACATCTCCAGGGCGGAGGTGGCCACACCGCCGGCGTTGGCGGCCTTGGCGGGTCCGAAGAGGACGCCGGCCTTCTGGAACTTGGCGATGGCACCGGGCGTGCTGGGCATGTTGGCTCCCTCGGCGACGGCGAAGCAGCCGTTCTTGATGAGGGCGTCGGCTCCGGCCTCGTCCAGCTCGTTCTGGGTGGCGCAGGGCAGAGCGATGTCGCAGGGGATGGTCCAGATTCCGGAGCATCCCTCGGTGTACTTGGCGGAGGGGACGTAGTCGAGGTAGGTCTTTATCCTGGCCCTCTTGACCTCCTTGATCTCCTGGATGACCTTGTAGTCGATTCCGTTGGGGTCGTAGATGTAACCGTTGGAGTCGGACAGGGCGACGACCTTGGCACCGAGCTGGGTGGCCTTCTGGGTGGCGTAGATCGCGACGTTCCCGGATCCGGAGATGACGACGGTCTTGCCCTCGAAGGACTTGCCGGCGGCCTTGAGCATCTCGTCGGTGAAGTAGCAGAGACCGTATCCGGTGGCCTCGGTCCTGGCGAGGGATCCGCCGGAGCCGATCGCCTTTCCGGTCAGGACGCCGGTGAACTCGTTCCTGAGCCTCTTGTACTGGCCGAACATGTATCCGATCTCTCTTCCGCCCACTCCGATGTCACCGGCGGGGACGTCGGTGTCGGGCCCGATGTGCTTGGCGAGCTCGGTCATGAAGGACTGGCAGAAGCGCATGATCTCGTTGTCGGACTTGCCCTTGGGGTCGAAGTCGGATCCTCCCTTTCCTCCTCCTATGGGGAGGGTGGTGAGGCTGTTCTTGAAGATCTGCTCGAATCCGAGGAATTTGAGGATCGAGAGGTTGACGGACGGGTGGAGCCTGAGGCCTCCCTTGTAGGGGCCGATGGCGGAGTTGAACTGGACGCGGTATCCGCGGTTGACCTGGACCTTGCCCTGGTCGTCGACCCAGGGGACCCTGAACATGACGACCCTCTCGGGCTCGACGAGCCTCTCGATGATGCCGTTGGCCTGGATCTCGGGCCTGGCCTCGACGACGGGCTGGAGGGACTCGAGGACCTCCTCGACCGCCTGGAGGAACTCCTTCTGCTCGGGGTTGCGCTGGACGAGACCGTCGTACACGGATTTCAGATAACTGTTGGTTATTGCCATTTAGCTCACCTTGGACTGTTGTGTCCGTACTTTTCCGATTTATCTGACCATATATAATCGGTTGGGTATGCAAATCGGACCTTCTTGTACACACATCTAACATTGATTCATTGTAAGAGACGGGTGTTTTGAATAAAATTGTACAATAGACAAATGTCGGTTGTCAAATCGTTGCCTCCATGGGCCGGAGAGGGCGTTTCCCGGACGACTGATTTAATGTCCTGGATGCGATATCTGACCGTTCGGGGTGGGGTCGCTGAAGCATTATCCTGTCGTTCTGCTGGTTCTAGCCGTAATCCTGTTCGTTCCGACGGCATCCGTCGTCGGGGAGGACACGGAGGATGTCGAGGCCCAGGTCGCCGAGATCGAGGGCGGGGAGACGTACCCGACCCTAGCCGAGGCCATCGGGGCCGCTGCCGAATACAGCACCGTGCGCCTCATAGCGGACGATAACGACACGTCCCCCATCACATTGGACAAGTCCATCTCCATCGACGGTCAGGGCTTTTCGTTCTCGGGGACGTTCGTCCTCGACCGCGCCACAGGGACCGATCCCTACACCGTGGTAATGAATGACATCGTGTTCCTCACCGATGCCGTCGCCGTATCCACGGGGACGGAGGAGGTCCAGTCGGTCCGTTCCGTTGACCTCACGGTGGACGGATGCGTTTTCCAGGGAACCGAAACGGGGATCGCCGTCACCAACGCATCGGCCGTCCGTATGACCGGCTCCACGTTCTCGACCTCGGATGAAAACGTCCTGATACTGTCCGAAGGGGTCGCGACCGCGGTGTACATCGAGGGGAGCACGTTCTACGGGACGATCCGCATCGCCCCCGATACCGCGAAGGGCGGGAGCGTATCATCCCTGACGGTTTCGGGGAACACGTTCCGCGACAACGCCACGGGAGTGACCGTCTGTGTCGTGCCGACCGCCGTTTCCCTCTCGGGGGCAACCGTCGGATTCGGGACGGGCGATGCGATGTTCGTCGCCGCCGTTCCCTCCGGCTATACGCTGACCGTCTCCGGAGGACGCACGATGGAGGTCTCCGGCAGGGCGACGTTCTCAGGCGAGCTTCCCGACGGAGTCTCGCTGTATGCATCGGGCCTGATAGGTCTGGAATCGTTCAGCGGCACCGTGCACCTGGATTCCGCGGGCAGGTATTCCCTGACGTTATCGGACAGCGGTTCGATCACCGTCGATACGATGGGCATGGTCCTCGACGGGGACACCGGTTCGGGGGAGGCCCTGATCAAGGGGACGTTCCTCGTGGATTCGGACCTCGTCATAGGTTCCTCTCTGACGATCCCCGAAGGCTCCAGGCTGAACGTATCGTCCGGAGCGCGCGTTTCCGGCGGGACGGTCTCCAATTCGGGATACATCGATCTGTACGGGATACTGTCGTCGGAAGTCTCCAATGCCGGGAGGATCATGGCTCACAGCAGCTCCAGCATCCTCGGCGAGGTCACGGGCAATGCCGTGGAACATCCCATCCCTGCGGTGGTTACCACCGTCATCCGCGCCAATGTGGGCGACGAGGTCCGCGTGGAGCTTAGTCCGAGCGAGGGCACCGAGATAGACGGGATGGACGGGCCGGATTGGCTATCCCTGGTGAACGGATCCCTCCAGGGGGTCCCGATAAGGGCCGGAACCTATTCCGTTACGGTCTACGCTTCGTCGGACGAGTACTCCATCTCCATGGCGTACGAGTTCGTGATATCTCCGGCTCCGACGGTCTCCGAGAAAGGGGAATGGAACCTCGGGCTCATCGTCGCCGTCTTCGCGGCGATGTTCATCGCCATCGGACTGCTGACGCTCAGATGGGCCAGAGGTTGATGTTTGGGGGCCGGGGGATCAGTCCCTCAGCCCGTGGAACTCCTTCATGCTCCTGACGCCCATGGTCCCGGACCTGGCGACCTTGATGGAGCCGACGGCGATCTGCGCACCCTGGACGGTGGTCATGAACGGGATCTCCAGCTCGACCGCCAGCCTCCTCATGGTGTATCCGTCGCGGATGGCCCCGGATTTCTGGGTGGGGGTGTTGATGATCAGGTCGATGTGACCGTCCCTCATGAGACCGACCGCGTTGGGCTTCTGGTTCTCGTCCAGCCTGAAGACGGGGACGTTCTCGACCCCGTGCTCCCTCAGGTAGGTGGAGGTGCCCTTGGTGGCGTAGATGGTGAAGCCCATCTCCTTCAGCTCCTTGGCGGGGCCGAGGATCCTGGGCTTGTCGTTGTCGTTGACGGTGATGTACACCCCTCCCTCGAGAGGGAGCTTGCTGCCGGCGGCGATCTGCGCCTTGTAGCATGCGGTGTAGAAGTCCTCGTCGATGCCCATGACCTCGCCGGTGCTCTTCATCTCGGGGGTCAGGATGGAATCCACCCCGGGGAGCTTCAGGAACGGGAACACCGATTCCTTGACAGCGAAGTGGTCGATGGGGCGGTACCCGGAGAGGCCGAAGTCCTTCAGGGTCTTGCCGAGCATGATCTTGACGCCGACCTTGGCCAGCGGGATGCCCGTCGCCTTGGAGATGAACGGGACGGTCCTGGAAGCGCGGGGGTTGGCCTCGATCATGAACACCTGTCCGTCCTTGACGGCCAGCTGCAGGTTCATCAGGCCCTTGATCTCCAGCGCCAGGGCGACCTTGCGGGTGATCTCCACGATCTCGTCGATGGTCTCCTGCTTGAGCGTGAACGGGGGAAGCACCATGGTGGCGTCACCGGAGTGGCATCCGGCGTACTCCACGTGCTCCATGATCCCTCCGATGTACACGTCCTTCTGGTCGCAGACGCAGTCCACGTCGATCTCGATCGCCTCCGTGAGGTACTTGTCGATCAGGATGGGGTGGTTGCGGGAGACCTTCACGGCGGTGTCGACGTAGGTCTTCAGCTCCTCGGTGGAGTAGACGATCTCCATCGCCCTGCCTCCGAGGACGTAGGACGGTCTGACGAGGACGGGGTACCCGATGCCTTCGGCGATGTCCCTGGCCTCCTCGAAGGAGTATCCGGTGCCGGACGCGGGCTGCTTGATGCCCAGCTGGTCCATGAGGGCGGAGAACCTCCTCCTGTCCTCGGCCACGTCCATCTTGTCCGGGGTGGTTCCGAGGATCTGCGTCTTGGTGCCCTTGAGGGCCCTCTCCAGGTCGACCGCAAGGTTGACCGACGTCTGTCCACCGTACTGCACGATGACGCCGTCGGCGTCCTCGGCCTCGATGACGTTCAGGACGTTCCCGAGGGTCAGGGGCTCGAAGTAGAGGCGATCGGAGATATCGTAGTCCGTGGACACGGTCTCGGGATTGTTGTTGATGATGACCGCATCGACGCCCTCCTCCTGCAGCGCCATGACACCGTGGACGCAGCAGTAGTCGAACTCGATGCCCTGTCCGATCCTGATGGGGCCGGCCCCGATGAGAACGACCTTCTTCTTGTCGTCCTCGGGGGTGATCTCGGTCATCCTGCCGTACGTGCTGTAGAAGTAGGGCGTTTTGGCCGCGAACTCGGCGGCGCAGGTATCGACCATCTTGTAGACCGGCTTGATCCCCTGCGATGAGCGGAGCGCGCGGATCTCCAGGGAGTCGGTGCCGCGGATCTCCGCGATGGTCTCGTCGGAGAATCCCATGAACTTGGCGTCGCGGAGGGTGTCGGTGTCGAGGGAGGCGGCGATGCGCTTCTCCATCTCGACGATGTTGCGGATCTTCTTCACGTAGAACGTGTCCCATTTGGCGAGGTCCGCGACCTTCTCGACGCTCCAGCCCTTCCTGAGCGCCTCCGCGATCACGAAGATGCGCTTGTCGGTGGCGTGGATCAGCTCGTCCTCCATCTCGGCGTCGGACATCTCGACCCTGTCGAGTCCCTTGACGCCGATCTCCAGGGAGCGGAGTCCCTTGAGCAGGGCCTCCTCGAAGGTCCTTCCGATGGCCATGACCTCCCCGGTGCTCTTCATCTGGGTCCCGAGGTGGCGGTCCACGGTGCGGAACTTGTCGAAGGGCCAGCGGGGGATCTTCACTACCACGTAGTCGATGGAGGGCTCGAACGCGGCGTAGGTGGATCCGGTGATGTTGTTGGGGATCTCGTCGAGCGTGTAGCCGACGGCGATCTTGGTGGCGACCCTGGCGATGGGGTATCCCGTCGCCTTGGAGGCGAGCGCCGATGACCTGGAGACCCTCGGGTTGACCTCGATCAGGCGGTAGTCGCCGTTGGCGGGGTTGAATGCGAACTGGACGTTGCATCCCCCCTCGATGCCGAGGGCGCGGATGACCTTGAGCGCGGCCGTCCTGAGGCGCTGATGGTCCTTGTCGGACAGGGTGAGGCACGGGGCGACGACTATGCTCTCCCCGGTGTGGATCCCCATGGCGTCGAGGTTCTCCATGTTGCAGATGATGATGCAGTTGTCGTTGGCGTCCCTCATCACCTCGTACTCGTACTCCTTCCATCCGAGGACGCTCTCCTCGATCAGGACCTGGTGGATCCTGGAGTAGGCGAGTCCGCGGGCGCAGATGTCCTCCAGCTCCTCCTCGTTGTACGCGATCCCTCCGCCGGTGCCTCCCAGCGTGTAGGCGGGCCTGACGAGGACGGGGTAGCGCCCGATGATCCTGACGGCCTCCTTGGCCTCCTCGATCGTATTGACGCTCCTGGAGACGGGAACGGGCTCCCCGATGCGCTCCATGGTCTCCTTGAACAGCTCCCTGTCCTCGGACATGGCGATGGCCTCGGGCTGGGTGCCGACGAGTTCGGCGCCCAGTCTCTTGAGCTCCCCGGAATCGGCGAGCTCGGAGCAGATGTTCAGCGCGGTCTGTCCGCCCATACCGGAGACGACACCGTCGACGCCCTCCTTCTCGATGATCTTGGCGACGTTCCTGGCGTCGAGCGGCTCGATGTAGACGCTGTCCGCGGTGTCCGGGTCGGTCTGGATGGTGGCGGGGTTCGAGTTCACGAGGACGGTCTTGTATCCCTCCTCGCGGAGCGAGCGGCACGCCTGCGAACCGGAGAAATCGAATTCGGCGGCCTGTCCGATCACGATGGGACCGGATCCGATGACCAGGAGCTTCCTGTAATCCTTCCTCATAGCCTTCCCTCCTCGATCATCTTGCCGAATTTATCGAACAGGAACGATGTGTCCCACGGGCCGGGGGAGGCCTCGGGGTGGTACTGCGAAGTGAATATGGGCAGGTCCCTGTGCCTGACGCCCTCGACGGAGCCGTCGTTGACGTTGACCTGGTCGACGATGAGGCCCGTTCCCTCGAGGCTGTTCTCGTCGACGGCGAACCCGTGGTTCTGCGATGTGATGTAGACGCGGTCGCCGTACTTGACGGGCTGGTTGCAGCCCCTGTGCCCGAATTTGAGCTTGTAGGTGGAGCCGCCCATGGCGATGCCGATGAGCTGGCTGCCGAAGCAGATGCCGAACAGGGGCATCTGCGAAGAGAGGTCCTGGATCGTCCTGACGGTGGTCTTGGCGATGTCCGGGTGGGACGGGTCCCCGGGACCGTTGGAGATGAGCACGCCCTTGACGCCGGATTCGACGATCACGTCGGCTGGGGTGTCGTAGGGGAAGGTGATCAGGTTGAATCTCGCCTTCAGATCCCTGGGGATGCCGCCTTTGGCTCCGCAGTCGATCATACCGACGGTGATCTCGTGGCCGGTGTCCTCCTTCGTGATCCCCTTGCAGGTGACCTCGGCCACCAGGTTGCTCTCGGAGGGGGCGGGCATCGCCCTGAGCCTCTTCGCGACGCCGTCCAGGTCCGACGCGTCGGAGGTGATGGCTCCCTTGACGGTTCCTCCGGTGCGTATCTTGATGACGAGCTCGCGGGTGTCTATGCCCGATATCGCGGGGATGCCGTAGTGCTTCAGGAAGTCGTCGAGGGTCCTCCCGCCGTACATGGGCGAGGGCTCGGAGCAGTACTCCCTGACCACCAGTCCGCGTACGTGGACGCCTCCGGACTGGTAGAATTCGTCGCTAATCCCGTAGTTGCCGATAAGGGGGTAGGTCATGACGAGGATCTGTCCGCGGTACGAGGGGTCCGTCAGACTCTCCTGGTAGCCGCTCATCCCGGTGGCGAAAACCACCTCTCCGTCCGCGACCTTGTCGCTGCCGAAGAGTTCGCCTTCAAACACTGTCCCGTCCTCGAGGACCAAATAACCGCGTGCCATCGGGGAATTCTCAGATTCGGGTACCGTATATATTAGCTTGGACAGACTCAGGACAGTCCTCAGATTGACCTGTCGGATGTCGGACAAATGCTCCGTGTCAGGACCCCGCGGGCGCCCGTTCCTATTATCAGAGGCGAGCGCTTCTACCCGTCCCATGCGCATACTCGGGGAGGATCCCTCGTCCGGCGGGATAAAGGTGCTCATAGAGACCGATGAGGACATCTGGCACCTGTACAACGTCATCGAGGTGGGGGATCTCGTCACAGCTTCCACCACCAGGCGCGAGGAGAAGTCCGCCGACAAGCTCCGCGCCGAGAGGGCGGAGAAGAAGAGGATGACCCTCGGAGTGCGCATGGAGAAGATCGAGTTCTCGGAGGACGACCTCAGGCTGAAGCTCCTGGGAACCATCGAGACCGGTCCGCAGGATATCGGACAGCATCACACGCTGATCCTCGAGAACGGGGATTCCCTGACGATCTCCAAGGAGCACTGGAGGGAGACCCAGCTCGAGAGGCTCAGGAGGGCCGTGTCGGATTCCAAGAAGCCCAGGATCGTGTTCGTGTCCCTGGACCAGGACGACGCGACCGTCGCGGTCCTGAGGCAGTACGGCCTGAAGGAGGTGGTGACCATCCGCTCCGGCAGGTCCGGGAAGCAGTACGCGGAGAAGCCGCAGGCGGATTCGTACCACGCCGAGATAGCGGAGAAGCTCGCACCGCTGATGGAGCCCAACATGCCGCTGGTCCTCCTGGGCCCGGGATTCGAGAAGGAGACGCTGTCCGAGGACCTCAAGAGGATGCGTCCGGATCTGTTCGGGAAGATGTACGTCTACCACACGGGACAGTGCGGGATGGCCGGGATCAACGAGCTGCTCAAGGCGGGCATGGGTGCCGATGTCCTGAGGGATTCGGCCGTCGGAACGGAGATCGAGGCCGTGGAGAAGCTGATGTCCGAGATATCCAAGCCCAACGGGCTCGGGACGTACGGGACCTCGGAGGTGCGCGATGCCGCCCTGTCGGGGGCTGTGGAGACTCTCCTGCTGCTCGACTCGAAGGTCAGGGATCAGGATCTGGACGATGTGGTGCGCGCGGTCGAATCCCAGAAGGGCAACGTCATCGTCGTTTCCGGACAGCATGACGGGGGGAAGTCCCTCGCCGCGTTGGGCGGGATGGGTGCGATCCTGAGATACAGGATGGATCGATGGGATCTCGGAGAAGGCTGGTTATCGCGCGAGTCCGAATCCTCTTTGTCGGAGCTCATCTCGGTCATCGGAACGGAACGGGCGTCCCGCCATTCCTCATACGATACGACTGGTTCCAACATGACAGGACATACGGACCCTGTCACTTCGTTTGTATTTCTTTTCGGCAATTCTGTCTCTGGAACCACACGTTGTAGGAACTGTAAATACGACCACGTTCAGACTCAACTATATTATTTGTTAAGTGTTAGAGTTGAGATGCCGATTGCAATCGTCTTTTTTTGACCCCGATTCGAACTTTAAATAGCGCGAATATATACGGAGAAGCACAGAGGCCGTCTCCGAAGGCGGGCCGATGGATGGGATGCAAATGAAGACGAAGAACGAGGTAGTCGACCGGCTGAACGCACCTGTATGCATATGCGATTCCACGCTTTCCGCGGGGGAGCAGGCCGCGGGGGTCGTGTTCTCGAACATTGAGAAATACAGGATGGCTCAGCTCCTGAACGAAGCGGGCGTTCCCCAGATCGAGGTGGGCATGCCCATGATCGGTCCGGAGGAGAAGACCGCGGTCCGCCACATCGCGAACATGGGTCTCGCAGCTTCCGTCATGTCCAGCAACAGGGCGGACATAGCGGACATCAACGTCAGTCTGGAGTGCGACGTCGACGCCGTTTCGATCTCCCTCCCCGCCTCCGACGTTCTGATCACCAAGAAGTACAACAAGAACAGGGAATGGGTGCTCGACAAGATTTACGAGGCCACCTCCTACGCCGCCGAGCACGGCCTGTACATCTCTTTCGTCGCCGAGGACGCATCCAGGGCAGACCTCGGATTCCTGATCGATTTCGCGAAGGTCGCCAAGGGTGCCGGAGCCGACCGCTTCGGATATGCCGACAGTCTCGGCATCGAGGACCCTTTCACCTGCTCCGAGCGCATAAGGATGCTCAGGCAGATCGCCGGGATCGATGTGGAGATCATCGCTCGCAACGACTTCGGCATGGCCACGGCCAACACCGTCGCCGCCGTCAAGAGCGGTGCGAGGTTCGCCCGCGTCACCGCCATGGGTATCGGTAAGAGGGCCGGATGCGCCCCGCTCGAGGAGGTCGTGATGGTCTCCAAGCACATGCTCGGCATGGACACCGGTATCGACACCGCCAAGATGCACACCATCGCCGAATCCGTCTCCAAGGCGTCCGGTATCGCCATCAATCCCGGCAAGCCCGTCATCGGTTCGAAGTGCTTCGCACAGGAGGACGGACTGGCCCACGATCCGACAGTCACCGAGCCCTACGACCCCGCAGAGGTCGGCATGGAGAGGTCCATCATCATCGGAAAGCACTCCGTCAGGAACACGATCACCGCAGCTCTGAGCGACATGGGCATCGAGATCAGCAGGAACGATGCGGAGAACCTCCTCGTCCTGGTGAGGAAGGCCTCCTGCCAGATGCACCGCAGCCTCTCCCAGAGCGAGCTGTTCCTGCTTTATGAGGACATGATGTCCGGCAACAACACCTTCGACGACGACGCCCCCGCCAAGGCGCCCGAAACCCCCGCCCAGTGAGGGCGAAGCGGCCCGTCCCCGGGGCGGGTCGCTTCAGTACTCTTCGTTTGTTATAGTGGTAGGGTATTGTATAGGTATTAATAATTAGTATCTCGTCGTACCCTCATGACGCTCCTGAGAATCAGCGATGTGATCGAGGGCAAGCACAACACCAGCATCCTGGTGTGTCTCTACATGAGGGGCAGGATGTCCAAAACAGCGCTCTCGAGGGCCATATCGTCCAACCCCCGCATGGGTCAGAAGATCGACACCCTCGTGGACATGGGTTTCATCGAGGCGACGCAGAAGGGGAAGAGGATCGACCTCGACCTGACGCCATTGGGAACGCAGGTGGCGGAATCGCTCTGCAGGATCGAGGAGGACGTCTACGGGGAGGTCGGGGACCCCGGGCACATATTCGCGGGAGACTGCTTCATCGGCTCCGATGGGAGGGACTACGTGAAGGACGGATATGTGTCATGCAGGGAACCGTCGGGGGTCACCCCCGACGGTCCGCCCGACATGAGGAGGCTCGAAGCCTTCAGTCACGATGACTGAGGTCACTCGTAGGACCTGTTGTCGGTCACGTGGTTGGCCTTGCCCTCGAACCTCTGAAGGGTCCCGGGGAGGACCAGTTTCACGTCCGCCTTGATGTTCAGGACGTTCTTCAGGCGGGCGGACAGGGTCTTGGACATCTCGTTCAGCCTGTTCATGTCCTCTGTGAGGGACTCCTCGTTGAGTTCGACCTCCACGGCCATGGAGTCCATGTAGTTCTTGTTCTCCAGGGTGATGTGGTAGAACGGCGAAAGGAAGTCCAGCTCGCCGATGACGCTCTCGATCTGCGACGGGAACACGTTGACCCCGCGGACCACGAGCATGTCGTCGGTCCTTCCGGAGATCCTGTCGAGGCGCGGATGGGTCCTTCCGCAGGCGCACTTCTCCCAGGTGATCGCGGAGATGTCGTTCATCTTGTAGCGGATCAGCGGGAACGCCTCCTTCTGGAGCATTGTGACGACCACCTCGCCCCTCTCGCCTTCGGCGCAGGGCTCCCCGTTCTTGTCGAGGATCTCGATGTACGCCAGGTCGGCCCATACGTGGAGGCCGCACTGCTCGGAGCATTCGAGGAACATCGGTCCGGACATCTCGCTGGCGCCGTAGCAGTTGTGGACCCTGACGCCGGTCCTCTCCTGGAGCTTCCTCCTCATGGATTCGGACCAGGGCTCTCCGCCGGCGATGGCCAGCTTGACCTTGGTATCCTTCCTGATGTCGACGCCGAGGCGGTCGCAGGTGTCGGCGATGTGGAACATGTACGAGGGCGTGCCGGCCCAGGCGGTGACGGGGAGGTCCTGCATCAGCTGGATCTGCCTCTCGGTGTTCCCGGTGCTGATGGGCAGGACGGTGGCTCCGAGCCTCTCGGCACCGTAATGGACGCCGAGTCCCCCGGTGAACAGTCCGTATCCGTGGAAGTTCTGCAGCATGTCCTTCTTGGTCATGCCGAAGGAGGTCATCCCCCTGGCGAGGGATTCCGTCCAGTTGTCGAGGTCCCTCTTGGTGTAACCGACGACCGTGGGCCTGCCGGTGGTGCCGGATGAGACATGCACCCTGGTGATGTCCTCGTACGGGACGGTGAAGAGCTTGTCCGGGTAGTTGTCGCGGAGGTCGCTCTTCCTCATGAACGGGACCTTGCGGAACGCTTCGAAACTGGTGATGTCGTCGGGATGCACGCCCGCTTCGACCATCCTCTCGTGGAAGAATTCGGATTTCTCGTACATCTCGCGGACCTTCGCCTGCAGGAGTTTGAGCTGCATCTTCTCCAGCTCCTCCCTGGGCATCGTCTCGATCTCTTCGTTCCAGAATGCCATGTTCCGACCTCTTGCTGTGTGCTATCACTTAGCACGGACGCTCTTGGTATGCGCCCGCGTACTTAAAGGGTGCGACGCTGCATCCGTCGGAATCCAGAAATACCCATGTTGGATGCATCATCCATGAAACAGAGGAGCATGGCGATAATCGGAACCGCGGTAACCGCGGTCCTCATGATCGCCCTGGCGTACTCCGTGTACGTGTACAGTTCCAACCCCGAGGACCAGGTCGGGATGATCGCCATGGGCATGATCTCGTCGGGGATGATGGTGTTCCTCGTGATATTCGCCCTCCTGTACACGAGGCCCAAGCCCTCGGACGAGTACATGGAGATCTACCAGGGAATCTGCTCCAGATGCGGTTCCAGGTTCGGGGAGGACGGCGTCTGTCCCGGATGCGGTAGGATCAGACCGAAGATGTGAGAGAAACCCCCTCTTCCGAGGGGGAATGTGTTTTCAAGCGAGGGTGACGGAGCCCGCGACGCGGAGCTTCCCGCCCTCGAGGTACATTATGGTGGCGACATCGCCCGGCTTGTGAATGATGTCCGATTCGAGCTCGAACACGACGTTCGCGCTCCTGAAGTCGCCGGAGTCGTCGACGGATGCGACGCGGCACGGGACCATCTGCATCCAGTGGCCGATGTGGAGGACCATGCCCTCCTTGAGGGGCGAGGGCCAGTACTTCACGAGGGAGACCTTACCCTCGATGTGCCTGGAGAGCTTCACGCTCTGATCCGTGGTGACCACGAACCCGCGGTCCAGCTCGTCGGATTCGATACCGCGGAGTGCGAGACCGACATGGTCTCCTTTGACGGCGTCGTCGGCATCGAGGTCGTGCTTCTGGATCGATTTGAGGGTGACCTCGCGGTTGATCGGGAGCACCTTCATCTTGTCGTGCTTCCTGAACCACCCGTCTATGACCGATCCCAGGACGACCGTCCCGACCCCCTTCACATTGAAGTGGCTGTCCACGGGGCAGGACCCGCAGGTCCCGTCTCCGGGGCTCTTCCCTTCAGCCTTGGCGAGGGCGATGAGCTCCTCCCTGAGCTTGATGGGGTCCTCGTCGCGGTACTCGTAGTTCTCCAGACATGTACCCGCCAGCAGGGGCTTCAGCTGCTCCGGCTGGATGTAGTTCCTGAGGACGATCCATCCCCTGTCGATGCCGAGGCTGTCTGTCATGACGATGGTCTCCCCGAGGAACGAGTCGATCTTGTCCACCACGAGGATGGCGAACTCGGACATGGCGACGGAGTAGAACAGCGACGACAGCTTCTCGGGGTATTTCGAGGGCTCGATGAGGGTGAACGAGTCCGTCCCGGCCTTGTGGTCGTAGAAGGTCATGTCGGTGACCGTGCCCTTCTTCCCGACCTTCCCGGCGAAGTCCTTGGCGCCGAGGACGGCGATGTTCAGGTTTCCCATTCAGATCTCCCCGTCGTCGAGAAGCCTGATGCCCGCCTTCTCCAGTATGTCGACGGCCTTGGGGGTGTCGTCGACGCGGACGAAGAGGGTGCTGCCGGATGCACCGGCGTAGAAGTAGCCGTACTCGATGTTGATGTCGGCCTTCCCGAGCACGTCGGCGGCCATGAAGAACGAATCGGGGGCATCCTGGACGGAGATCGCGATGATGTCCGTCTTCCTGACGATGATGCCGTTCTGCTTGAGCCTGTCGTAGGAGCTGTCGGGGTCGACGACGATGGCCCTGAGAATCCCGAACTCGGCGGATTCCGCCAGGTTGAAAGCCCTGACCTTGATCCCGGTCTCCTTGATGATCCTGCTGATGGTGGCCAGACGGCCGGGTTCGTTGTTGACGAAGATCGACAGCTGGGTGATTATCTTGTCCTCTATCATGTCGGCACACTCCGATCGTATCGGCGCCGTTCCCGGCGCCATTCCTATGTGACACCCTACTGCGAGGACCGTATTTAGCGATGCTGGAATGACATCGGCGTTCGACGTTCATGTTGTAGACGGTGCCCCTGGCCCCGAGCTCCACCTCGTCGTACACCAGTCCGCCGCGCTCCTCGGAGGAGACGATCCTGCATCTCGCCGCACCGCGGACACCGAGCTCCAGTTCGGGGCGGTGGACCGCGATTATCCTTCCGCGGGGCGTGGTCAGCCTGGTGCCCTCGGAGGTGAAGAACAGAATGTTGGTGCCCTGGCTGGTGAATATCGTCCTACCTTCCAATTCCAGAGAGAACGTCTCCAGGGGATTGATGCCGTACGCCTGGATGCTGACGACGGTCTCCTTCGACGCCCATCTGCCCATGGGCAGGGGGCCGATCTCGATGCGCCCGCGGTTCCCGACGGCGGTCAGGACGGGATTCTCCGTTGAAGGCCTGTATTCGGGGACGAGCACGCCGACCCTGCGGAGTATCCCCGATTCCCTCAGCACCATCCTCGGCGTGAGACGGACGAAGGATCCCGAGGGGACCTCCGGATAGGGATCGGTATCGGGTTCCCGGGGTACCTCCTCGATCTCCGGTCCGGGGATGTTCGGACCCTCTTCCGTATCCTCCTCGATGACCGTAGGTCCGGGTACGGGATCGCAGGTTTGCTCGATCGTCTCAGGCTCGGGCGAATAATCGGGGATGCTGGTTCCGAAGGATATCGGCCCTTCGGCCTCGTAGAGGCGATAGAGGATACCGCTTGGAAGCGAACATTCCTTCAGGCACTCCCCGTCGCTCTCGATGATGACGTCGTCGAGGAAGACGACTACAGCTTTGTCGAGGGGGAATGCCGTGACGGTGCCCCTCTCGGAGAAGACGAGGACATCGCGCTGGGGGAACGAGAAGACCTTGCGCCCGTCGATCATCACATCGAACCAATCGAGGACCGTGATGCCGTAATCGGATAGTCTGAATTCCGTCCCGGAGGCGATCTGCTTCCCGTCGGCAGACTTCGACGGCATCTTCCCCAGATCGATCCTGCCGAAATCCCCTGCTATGGATACGAGGAAGAGGTCACCGGGGACGCCGATGTATCTGGCGACGTAGAGGTAGGAGACGCCGTCCCTGAACCGGACAGACGGCCTGGAGATCTCGAACCTGCGTTCGAGCGCGGGAGCGGCGTACACCACTGCTTCCGCATCGCCGAGAGGCGCGATGGAAATCGCATCTCCGATGTCAGGTCCGGACCCAGGTCTCCTGACAGCGGTTGTCATTCCGTCGGGTTCCCCGATCTGCCTGCCATCGGCACCGAAGTACAGGGCATCGGTGCGGGGGCATTCGTAGACCGCGCATCCGTCTATCAGGACCGAGAACCCGTCGAGAGGGGATATCCCGTCTATGATGACGGAGGCGGGTTCGCTCGTTCCGGGGAATCCGCTCTCCGGCAGTCTGCCGACGATTCTGCGGCCGTTCGGACATTCCAATCCCACTTCCAGCAGCGCATCCTCGTCCGAGATGTACCGGGGGATGTGCACCGCGATCTTTCCGTTCCTGAAGCGAAGCGACGGCATCCCGTCGATGAAACGTCCGATTTCTCCCATCGGGGGTGATTGGTTACTCGGCACTCTTATAACCTTCTGTATGGAGTTCTGCGAACGTGCACCCGACAGCATCGATTTAAGGGGGGCAGACGCTCAAGGTCCGGAAGCGGTCGCATGAGGTGCACTTCGGGTTTCGAGAAGGAGCGGATGGCGCTCGTCCTGGTGGACATCCAGAGGAAGTTCTCCGAGTCCACCGAAGGCATCAGGATCTCCTCTTCGGAGAGGATGGGCACGGTCAACCAGGCCATCTCGCGTTTCCATTCGACCGGTAATCCGGTGGTCTACGTGCGCTACACAGGCGAGATGTACGACGGGATGCCCGTTCCGGAAGGAATGGATTCCTTCGACCCCGCCCTGCTGCCTCCCGAGAACGGGGATGCGATAGTGTGCAAGACCGAGATGAACGCCTTCAAGGGATCCGACCTGGAATCCGTCCTGAAGGGGAGGGGATGCGATTCCGTCCTAATCGCAGGCATGGTGGCCCACTGCTGCGTTGCCGCGACCTACTTCGGCGCCTTCGACAGGGGATTCTCCGCATACCTCCTGAGACACGGGACATCGGCGACCGATCCGGAGAACGTGGAGGCCGTCGAGCGGATATGCAGGACCATCGACGTCTCCGACCTGGGTCTGAACGAGAACCTCGGACCTTCTTCTTCCTGCGGATCCTCCCGGCGATCCTGGGCTCCTCGGGTATCTCGTGGACCAGTATGTCGACGAACAGGCCGTCGCGTCCGTAGATGCGGATCCTGTCGTTCTCGGCCGAAGGGCAGCATGCGACGACATCGAATCTGAAGCCCTTCATGAAGCTCCTTCCGTTGGTCGGGACCACCATGGCGATCGGGTTCTCGGAACCCTGGGGCCTCCTGAGATTGAGCATCCTCGTCTCCCTGCGGTCGTGGAGGACGATCTCCAGCCTCTCCCCTCCGTCGCCTCCGGCGAAGCGGACCAGGGAATCCGCATCATCCGGGACCATGTATGTGCCGTCGCCGGAGTAGATTATGTCCTTGACGGTACCCAGATCCCCGTCGATGCGCTTGTTGACCGGGATGATCCTCAGGCTCTTGTCGAACATGAGCAGGATGAGCATCCCGTAGCATGCGATGAACAGGATGTTGCTGAAGAAGTAGGGGATGTAGTCCAGCAGGGGCAGGTAGCTGGCATAGATGTCATAGAACGGGTACAGCTCGATGAGGGACATTATCCCCATGGTCTGCCAGATCCTGTCCGAATAGTGCGAGTATCCGAACAGCAGGGCGGTCGAGGAGACTATCGCGAATATCCCGATGAGGAAGGATGTGTAGGATATGATGAACGAGACGTCCGCGCCGTAGTATTCCATGAACCCGATGTTCCTGGACATGAACGACGCGCCCAGGGCGATTCCGGCCAGGGACCCGTTGGTGCGGACCGTGCGATCGTTGGGCACCAGGATGGCGATCCCGAAGAGGAGGGTGATGACCGGCGAGATGAGGGTCGATAGGACGTAGGGGCTCATCAGGAGCTGGAAGAATCCCAAGTAGGTCCTCAGCGAATCGATGAGTATGTACATGGCCGTGATGACCATGAAGGCACCCAGGACCTTCACCAGGTCCGGGCTCCCGTCCTCTCTCTTGAACATCATTCCGGATCGTCCTCCAGGGTCAGCTGCATGAAGGTGCCGTCCGGGGATATCAGGCGCACGGCGTCGTCGTCGGATTCAATCTCGGTTATGATGAGCCTGGCCGCCTGGATCACCGTTCCTCCCGGGTGGTCGCAGATCGTGACGAACATCTCGTCCCGGCCCTTCCAGCGCTGAGCGGTGAGGTACGACCTCCCCCTCCCGTTGCTGAAGCTCACATGGCACTCCCTCTCGGCGGGGCCGCCGTCGGAGACCGGGTCCCATCCCGAAACATCGGAGAGGCCCGAACCCAGGATGCACCAATCGGAGCGGTATATCGAAGCGGACCTGTCCAGATGGTATGTCCTCCTTATCCCGTCCACGGTCCTTCCGTGGACCTCGAGCCAGTCCAGCCTCCTCAGCTTGTCGGAATCCAGGATCAGGATGAGGATGAAGTACAGGGCCGTGAGCATGAAGTTCATGGGGTACATCATGAAGATATCGTAGAGCGACGAGCCCATCTGGTAGAGGTAGATGATGAAGATCATGTTCGCGAGCAGCAGTAGGCTGGACGACATGATCATGGTCCTGCGTGCCCGGGTCGAGCCTTTGATGTAGGCGCGGCCGGAGATGACCATGTTGATCCCCAGGGCTATCAGGATGTAGTAGAAGATGTTCAGGCGGCTGTGGAGGGTGATGCTCCCGACGACGGAGAACACCCTGTATATCCCCAGTCCGACGGCGTACAATCCCACGGAACGCGGGAGGCTGCGCTCGTCGTCCGTCAGGATGAGCACCCCTGCGACGGCCAGAGCCAGGTACGCGATGGATACCGTCGCCGAAAGACCGGTCTCGCCCATGTGGACCCTCATCGCGTAGACGACCGCCGAAAGGATCATCAGGAACGCGATGGCGGCGATGACGACGATGGCGGATCTCTCGACCGCCAGGCGTACGAAGTCGTACGTCCTCTCGAAGAAGTTCCTGTCGTCCGGCGTCTCCTCGCGCATCGGACCTCCATATAGGTTCAATTGTTATAACCGACGGTGTCCGGGAACCGCGTGGGAGCGATGCCCGCCGTCTCAGATCGAGGCGACGGGGATGTCATCGCTGACCGGCCACACCTTCTCTATGGCCTTGGACATGACGGCGAACCAGGCGGCCTCCATCACCAGGGACACGATACAAGGCAGCACCGCATCGGGCATGGTGGCGGCGAACAGGGCCATGGTCATGGAGATCGACATGCCTGAGTTCTTCCAGGCGATCATCGACAGGTACACCACGGCGTTGTCGCGCTTGACGCCCGCCTTCTTGAACGCGAACAGGAACGCGAAGCTGACCAGGAAGATCCTGATGATGCATGCGCCGATAAGCAGGAGGACGACGTCGAAGTCGTTGATGATGTAGTCCCTCCTGCTCCCCATCCCGACGAGCACCAGCATCAGCATCATGAGGTTGATGAAGACCGACTTGGTGGTGCTGTGCAGATGCATCCTCTTCACCAGGAAGGACAGGGCGAAGGGCACCGCGATGAACAGGACGATGTACTTCAGCACCTCGAGCGGGTTGACCGAATCCCCGAGGAGGAAGTGCGTTATCAGCGGCGTCAGCGCGATGGCGACGACGTATATCCCGGTCAGGGCCAGGACGGACATCTTCGTGTCCCCCCTCATGACCAGGGTGCAGACCACGACGGAGATGGCGCAGGGGACGGAGGACAGCATGACCCATCCGGTCCAGAGGTGCGTATCGTTGATGAACAGCAGACCGCAGGCGAGGGTCAGGAGGGTGTTGATGCCGAAGCAGCAGAGTATGCTGACCAGGATCTCCCTGTCGTACGTCTTGAAATCATCCTTCTTGAACTGTATCCCGTCGAGGGATACCGCCATCTGGGCGATGAGTACGACCACGAGGATGTTCGCGGCGTCGGGGCTGTCGAAGCCCACGGTCATTGCCAGGATGATACCCAGCACGATCCATATCTTCACATCGCAGAGGACGTTGATCAGAGGCATTCTTGGGGTGCCATCGAAGGCCGATATTTACGGATTTTCCACCGACGCCGAAGACGCTCACCTGAAGAACCTGGCGGCCTCGGCGACGGGGTCGTCGCACTTCTCCGCGTCCAGCTCCCTCACGAACCTGGAGGCGCGGTTGTCCAGGATGACGGCCATGCCCCTGTCGGTCTCCGTCCTGATCAGACGGCCTATGGCCTGCTTCATCTTCCTCTGCGCGGGCACCGCGGAGCAGTAGAGCCATCCCTTCCCGGAGCCGTATCTGGCGTCGAACATGTCGCTCATGGCCTTCATCTCGGGCGACGGGGGAGGATAGGGTATGCCGACGACGATGGCGAAGCACAGCTCCTCCCCGGGGAAGTCTATCCCTTCGGCGAACTTGCCGCCCATCACGCAGAACAGGACGCCGTCGCGCCTGGCGCGGAAGGATGCGAGGTTGGAGGCGTTCCTCTGGGCGTTGCGGGATTCCTCCCAGTACATCCTCTTCTGCACATGGGACTCCATGTATCCGCGCATGGAGGACATGCTGGCGTAGGACGTGAAGAACACCAGCGTGTTCTTGTCCACCGAATTGCACAGGTCGGCGATCGTCTTCTCGAGGCGGTTCTTCATGCCGGGATCGTTCTTCAGGTCCTGCCACCTGGTGGTCAGGTCCGGGGTGTAGACGACCTTCCTGTTCTCCGGAGGGAACGGGGACGGGTACTTCCTGAAGGTGCAGTTGTTCGACAGCCCGATAACGCGGGCGTACTGGTCGAGGGGCTGCAGGGTCCCGGACATGTGGACGGTGCCCTTGGTCGAATTGAGGAACCTGGAGATCTCGGCGGGATCGATGCAGCAGGCGCGGAGGAACTCCCCGTCCTTGTCGGCCTTGACGGTCCTGACGAACCTGTCCGAGGATGCGCCGCACCAGGAATCCAGGAACGCGGCGACGGTCTGTATGTCGGAGACGCGGTTCTCGCCGGCCTCCATCAGAGCGTCGGTGCGGTCCCCTCCGATCTCCTCGGCCATCGAGATGGCGTCCTCGAGGTCCTTCTGACTCATGCCGAACTTGGCCATCATGCGCTCCTCGATGAGGGGGCCCTGGATGACGGCGGTGTCCGATCCGACGGGGATGAGGTCTATCGCCACCCCGCGGATGCAGGCCTTGAGGAACGTGAGGAACTGCTTCAGATCCACGTCGTTCCATACCATGGGCTGGCGCCTGAACGTGGAGCACTCGTCGATGGCCGAGTCGACCATGGACCTGTCTATGCGGAATGTCTCGCTGTCGCGGGCGGCATCCACGAGATTGTGCGCCTCATCGACGATGATCAGCAGGGACTCCGGGTCCCCCGGGCGGTCCAGATTGGTCATCAGGCTGTCCCTGATGTCCGGGTCGAGGATGTGGACGTACGGCGCCGCGACCACCTTGGCGCCCTTCATCAGGGCTTTCTTCGCCTCGTAGGGGCATACCTGGAGCTTCACGCAGAACGAATCCAGCTCGTCGGATGTGGGGAATTCGGTCTTCACGTACTGCTCGATCTGGGGCAGGGTGTGCTGCACCCTGTCGAAGTACCTGCATCCCCCGGCCTTCCCCTTCAGGCTCTTCTCGCGGACGTCCTCGCACATCATGGAGAGGACGTTGGAGGGGATGTTCTCGTAGTCCTTCACGCCCCTGAACAGGGGGCAGGATTTCGCACGCCCGGTGATGGCTATGCCGGACACCTCGCGTATCTTGGAGATGGAACGCAGCTCCCTCATGACCTGGTCGCTCTGCGAGATGGTCCTGGTGAGGTAGACTATGGTCTTCCCCGTCTTCTCGGCATGCTCGAGTCCCGCTGCGAGGGAGATGATCGTCTTCCCCGTGCCGGTCCCGGATTCCATGACGAAGTGCCTGCCCGCGTCCAGCGCGGTCACCATGTCGCGGATGATGTCCATCTGGCATCCGCGGGGGCGGTAGGGCATGAACGGTGCTTCGTCGGAGGCCTCCACCACGACCTCCTGCTTCCTGGGACGGCGCTCCTCGGCGAAGTCGATCGTGGACTGGTTGCTCTCGACCATCTTATCGAGGGAATTCCCGCAGGACCTGCATCTCTGGTCGAGCGGTGAGACCAGCGTATGGCACCGGGGGCAGAACATTCCCATCATGGACGGGGTGGAAGTGGCGTTTGTAGATAATCGTTGGTCACAGCTCCTCCTCCGTCAGCTCCGGAACGAAAACCTGCAGGTACTCCTCCAGCAGGATGAACCCGTCTATGAGGACGCTGTAGCGGTTCTTCCTGCCGTCGCGCTCGTAGCACACCAGTCCCGCCCTCATCAGGAACGACAGATGGTAGTTCACAGATGTCTGGTGGATGCCGAGTTCGCAGGCCAGACACGACGAGTCCATGGCCTCTTCGCTCAGAAGACGGAGGATGGAGACCCTGGTGGGATCGGAAAGGGCCTTGCACACCCCCGCCACCGCTTCGGACTCGATTGCCTTCATGCGGATTCTATCTTTGTTATAGTTAATAAGTTTGCCTTATGACCGATTATTTCTGATCTCGCGGACAGGGAGGTTCCGGCGGATGAAGGCCTCCAGTTCGGGGGAGCAGTCCTCCTCCGGCAGGATGATCCCGCTGGCCTCTCCGAACATGATGATGAAGTTGCGGGAGGTGCGGAAGACCACGGATACCGTCTCCAAAGGGTTGGAGGTCCTGCCGTAGCGGGTCTCGACATCGATCCTGTCCCCGTAGAACTCGTAGGTCAGGGTACCGGTCAACTGCTCCTGCTGGTACTGGGCCATCTCGGCCTTGTTCAGGTTCCTCCGGGAGCAACACAGGTTGAAGACCGCGAGGGCCAAGAAGGCCGGGACCGGGTACGGGGTCTTGAACAGGACCGCCAGACCGATGCCGATCGCCGTGTATGTGGCGAAGGCGGCCGCGTTCATCAGCCATCTCCTGTTGATGACGTTCTGGACGGTGCGGTTGTAATCGCGGTACTGCGACAGCGTGTACGCCGTCGAGACCTTGAACAGTGGCTCTCCCGTCATTCCACGATCCTGAATCCGCTCTCGTCGCCCTCGGCGTCGTAGCGGATACCGCGCTCCTCGAGCACTTCCCTCAGTATCCTCGCATGGACCCCCAATCCCACGTTGAGGAACTGGTTCTCCACCACCCTCCTGCCCTCGAACTGGGTGGTCGGGTGGAAACCGAGGTCCATGTGCTGTGTGGACACCTGCATGGCGTAGATCATGCCCTTGGTGTCGAAGATCGGACCGCCGGACTGTCCCCTCAGCCCGGGCGTGGACGTCTCCACGTAGAGCATGTCGTGGGATCCGTCCTTGCACTTGCCCATGCAGACCGTGCGGGTGTGCATGCCCTCGTTGAAGAAGAGGGAGTCCTGGGAGGGCTGGGGGATCACGAAGGATTTCTTCGCCTCGTTCCAGGTGGCTGCGAGATTGGTGAACGCGAACCCCCCGCGGCAGACGCTGGTCCCGGGACGGAGGTGCGACGGGTCCCTGAAGACCGGATACTCGCGGACCCAGTCGGGGTTGAACGGATCGAGTTTGCCGATGGCGATGTCGAGTTGCCTGTTGACGAACACGTCCTTGACGCGGACGCCGTCCCAGCCCCACCAGAAGGAATGGTTGGTTATCAGGGAGGGTTCGAGCTTCACCTCGGAGCTGGGCGCTCCGCGTTTGGACGCCCTGGAGCTGTTGAGCTCGTTGATCTCCTCGGCCTTCTTCAGATCGCTCTGGTACTTGACGAAGGAATCGTACATGTGGCCGGCGGTCAGCACCCATCCCTCGCGGTTGATGACGATGAACGATCCGATGGTGGTCTCGACGGAACCGTCCTGATGCCTGATGGAGACCGCCAGGGGCCTGGTGAACTCGGAGGCCTTGCTGCAGGCGTCTGCGAACATGTCCGGGGCCATGTGCGAACCTGTAGTTAACGTGTGCGCGCACACGCTCCGCCCTCCGTGAGCAAAATCTAAAAGACATCCCGTCCAATCGGGTGCCGTCGAAGGGGACGCCATGATTTCGAAGGAGACTCAGTACCGCATATACGCCGGCACCAGCAAGGACGATTACACCGGATGGGTCAAATCCGACGTCCAGGAGAGCGGCCAGGATGTGGAGTTCTGGACCCTGGACCTGGGGGACGGATACAGCCTCGACAGGGTGACCAAGAAGGCCAAGGGCCTGTTCAGGGAGAAGACCATCAGGATCAACAGCCTCCGCAGGGACAGGAGCGTCGAGGATCCCGAGGGCGACTACAAGGACATGAACTTCAGCATGCTCTTCAACGTCAGGATCATGGTCTCGCCCGATGCCATCAAGTTCGACACCGGGAACAACTCGTTCGCCGTGCTCTCCAGGGAGCCCGCCGATTGGGAGGGTTTCTCGGAGAACGTGCCGAAGTTCGACGACAAGGACATCGAGGAGTCGAACTGGGCCAGCTTCTACAGCTGATCCTTCTTTTCAAGGGCCGGTCCTCCGGCCCGTACCCAACTTTCTCCGTTCTCCGACGGGACCGTGTCTAACGTTTGCGGTCTAAGTTTGAACTATGCCAAATCGTACCCCTCTGTGATTCGCCTATATACTCGGACCCGACGTCCGTACGATATGGATGGCAACGAGATCGCTTCGATAGTCTCCTCATCGGCCGGGGCCCTGTACGACTACCTCACCGACATGCAATGGGTCGAAGACCCTCCCAAGGGTGTTTCGGAGACCAGGGTGGAATCCTGCGATGTGATGGACGGGTATGCGATCCTCCACCTGTCGTCCCTCCTCTCGGACTCGTCCGGTCTGATGCTGAAGGTGGGTCCGAGGGTCTGCACCGAAGAGGAGGCGGGTTTCTCACGCTATGACGAGGTGTCGAAGACGGTCCTCGTCAGGCCCGGTTTCGATATCCTCGACATGATGGCGGAGCCCGATGCTAAGATCTCCGTCCTGACGGACATGAGGTTCCTCGTACTGGCAGTGAAGGAGTTCTACCGCACGTACGGCGATTCCATCCGCCTTCCCGACTATATCCCCGCCGATGTTCATCCCGTCTACCCCGACGCAGGCACGCCGACTGACGAGCAGAGGAGGGCGGCGGAGGGATTGCTCTCTTCGAAGCTCTCGTACGTGTGGGGCGCCCCCGGGACGGGGAAGACGCAGTTCGTCCTGTCTTCCGCAATCAGGGGTTGCCTGAGAGCGGGGGAGAGGGTCGCGGTGTTCGCTCCGACCAACAATTCCGTCGAGCAGGTGCTGAGGGGCGTCCTGGCCTCGGTTCCCCCGGAGGAGCTGGGAGGGGTCATCCGTCTAGGGATACCCACCAGGAGGTTCTTCGCCGAGCATCCGGAGATGTGCGAGGACAGGCAGGTCCAGAGGCTCCTGGAGAGGACGATGGAATCCCTGACAAATCTGGAGGAGGCCAGATACGAGAGGGCCTGCGAGGCCGTCAGGAAGGACTTGGAGGCATTGTCATCGGCGGGATGCGACGCATGGGACCTGTCGGATTTCATGGAGAAGCGTCCCGATCTGATCCCCGCGCTTGATTCCATCAAGGCCGTATGCGGAATGCGGGCCGAGACCTCCGCCATCGCGGGAAAGGAATGCACCATGTCGGAGTTCCTCCGTTCGGTTAAGACCGCGCTGTACGGCAGGCAGAGGCCCGCCATCCACATCGACGAGTACTCGATGATGTCCGACGGGGACATGGAATCGATGATAGCCTCCCTCAGAGAGGAGGAGAAGCGCCTCAGAGCATCCACAACGTGCGAACGCATGAGCGCAGCGAACATCGTAGCCGCGACCCCGCAGCAGTTCATATCCCGCTTCAGGCCCCGCGGATCCGAGGAGGACGGGAGGATGGAGCTGGACGTGGACAGGATATTCCTCGACGAAGCGGGCTACTGCGGGTTCGTCCAGGCACTGTCGCTATTCTCCAACGGCGTCCCCGTCGCGATGCTCGGCGACCATATGCAGCTCCCTCCGGTATCGGAATTGGATCCCGAACAGGTGAGGTCGTGGGCATCACGTCCCTGCAGGATGGAGGATGCTTTCCTCTGGACGCTCCCGGCATTGGAGTGCGAGAAGGCTCTGACCGTCGGGATGGAGGATTTCAGACGGTCATATCTGGCCGACGAGGGCCCTAGGTTCGAGATCACATCGAGATTCGACCTGACCAGGACCAGGAGGTTCGGTTCGAACCTCGCCACGGTGCTGGACCGCTACGTGTACAGGAACGGTCTGTCCGGCGAGGACGGCCACGACATCGACATAGCGTGCTTCGACGCCCAATGCACCCATAGGGAGAACAGGGAGAACGATGCGGAGGCGAGGATGGTGTCCGAACTCCTGAAGGCGGAATCCCCGGATCCGAAGGACGTCTGCATCCTGACGCCCTATTCGGTGCAATGCTCGCTCCTGAGGTCCAAGGTCCCGAGGAGGTACAGGGACTGCGTCATGACCGTGCACGGGTCCCAGGGGAGGGAATGGGATACGGTGATCCTGAGCGTGGCGGACTGCGGGGTGATATCGAGGGACGTGCCGTTCAGGTTCACCAGCTCGGAGACGCCGATAGGTCTGAAGGTGATCAATACGGCGGTATCGAGGGCCAAGAAGCGCCTGGTGATGGTATGCGACAAAGGGTTCTGGGAATCCAGGGGCGACGAGCTGATAGGCGGGATAATAAAAGAGGCGGTATGAGGGGCCTCGCGGCCCCTGGAAGTTTCACTCCTGGTCGATCCCCAGGGCGGCCATGATCTGCCTGAGCTGGTCCTTGACGTCCTGGACGTCGGACCTGACGCCGGAGACCTGGGAGCGCAGGGCACGGTTGTCCGCCTCGAGGTCGGCGATGCGCTTCATCGTCTCCTCGTCCGCAGCGGGTGCGGGGGCGGGCTTCTCGGCCTTCTGCTGCTTTGCCTCCTGTACGAGGGCGTCCCTCCTGGCGCGGAGCGAGGACGACATCATCTTCAGCTTGTCGACCTCGGCGTCGTTCCCGTCGATCTCCGCCTCCATCAGCTTCGTCTCGATGGATGCGAGCTCCTCGCCGATGCTCCTGATCTCCGACTGGACGTCGGTGGTCTTGGGGGATGCGGCGGGCTTCTCCGCCAGTCCCGCAAGGGATTCGGCCTCCTCGGAGGAGCGCACCTCGAATCCGGATGCGTTGTGGACGGTGGCGTTCATGCTCCTTCCGATGTCCGGAAGCTCCATCCCGGCCTGGATGAAGGAATCCTCTATCTCCCTCTTCCTGGCCAGCATGGCTGCGATCTTGTCCTGGATGCCCAGGACCTCCTCGGCCTTCTTAGCGGCCTCGGCGGGGCTGTCGGGTATGGCCTCGGCCATATCCTTCAGCTTCCTGCTCATGCGGGCGACTTCTGTGTCTATGAATCTGAGTTCGCGTTCGTATTTGCTCGGCGGCATTCTTCAAACCTTCTTCTTTTTCTTCTTCTTCCCGCCCTTGTCGCCATCCTGCTTCTTGGAGACCACGGCGGTGCGGTAGAGGTCCATGAGGTACTCGTCGGAGTACACCACCTCCCCGATGAACTCCAGGGCGACGGGGTCGTCCAGGAGGGCTTTGATCATCTTCTTGGATCCGAGCACGTCCTTCCCGATCGCGGTGCAGGTGTCCTGCAGCACGGAATCGATGAGATCGGCGCGGATCTCCACTGCATCCCTCTCGTTCTCGAGGTCCTCGGGATCGAGGGACAGGACGTACTCCTCGTAGAGGTCCTCGTCCACGGGGGGTTCGGCATCCTCCACGGAATCGACGGGCTCGCCGGCCAGACCGGCGGCGACGATGCGGTATCCGCGGGAGTCCGCCTCAAGGAACTCGATGAGATCGCCGGTCATCGCGATCCTGTCGGGATTCTTGAGGCGTTTCGTCTTCTTCCTGAGGGCATCCGCCTCGGATGTCTTCCTCTCGGCGGCCTGTTCGAGCACGGCGATGAGCTCTCCGGCCGTGCGCTGGTCGTCCGTGTACTCTTGCATGGCCAGGGTGATGGCCATTCAGATTAAAAAAGGGGATTGGGGAATTTCGGTGACATTGGATGGGTATCGGCAACGTCTCCATTCCCAGATCCGCAAAAAAGAACGGCCTCATGTCGCGGAAATCTCAATCCGTTCCGTCCCGAACCTCACATCCGTCCTCGGAGGTGACCTTCCTGAACTCCTTCATCCCCATCCACATCAGGCACACGCCTCCGAACACATGGATGGCGACCATGCTGTAGATGATCCCCTCGAAGGAGCCGAAAACGTAGGCGGATACCGCGTACAGGGCGAGCTTGATGAGGCCCCAGGCCAGGTAGAAGTCCATGGAAAGCTTGGCGCGCTTCATGACCTGCAGCATCGACGAACCGATCCCCATCAGGGCGGAGAACGGGATGAGCAGTGCGGAGACCCTAAGCGTCCATACGAACTCCGGTCTCAGGGCGGCCATGGACTCCTCGTAGGTCATGATGGCCATCAGCGGTTCCGCGAAGAGGAGGATCAGCGCAGTGAAGGCCACCCCGAACAGGATGGTCATCTTCGCGGCGTAGGAGAACCCGTCCCCCATCTTCTTGTAATCGCCCTGGCCGTATCCGGCTGAGCAGACCGGTATCATGGCGTTCTCGTAAGATTTACCGGGGAGATTTACCAGTTCGATGTACCTCCAGGCGTAGTTGTAGAACATGACGGAGTTGGTCCCGCCCGCGGCGATGAGGAACACGCGCTGAATCAGGTCGGTGGCGTTGGAGATGACCGTCTGAACCGTCTTGGGACCTCCGATGTCCATGACGTCCCTCGCCGCCTTCCTGTCGCGGACGAAGGCGTCGCGGTCGAGCTTGACGATGGTCCTGCCGGTGAGGTACCACCACAGGCCGATAAGCATCGACAGGAGGGCCGCGACGCAGGTGGCCAATCCGGCCCCGAAGACGCCCATACCCAGCCCGTAGATGAAGATCGGGTCGATCACCATGTTGAACGCCGCGGCGCTCGCCTGGACGATGGTGGCCTTCCTGGCGGCCCCCTCTCCGCGCAGGGCCGAACCGACTATCGTCTCGCACAGAAGGATGGGCGAGAGGATGATGTACGGTATCAGGTACATCATGCACTCGTCCTCGATGTCACCTGCCCCCATGAGCTCGATCGCAGGCAAGGAGAATATCGCGGCGAGAACGGATCCGACGATCGCGAACAGGATCCCGAGCATGATCGAAGATCCGGCGACCCTGTTGGCGTGCCTCTGGTCCCCCTTCCCGAGATGGAACGCGATCCCGGCGGTCACGCCGGTGCCGATACCCAGGCCTGCGCACATCAGGAGGCCGTAGATGGGGATCACGGTGGCCACGGCGGAGCTCGCGGTGGCCCCCAGCCCTGAAACCCAGAACGTATCGACGAACTGGTTGATCTGTACGACGGCGAGGGCGAGGAAGAATGCGACTATCATGCTTTTGATGGCCTTCCGGGGATCCCCGAGCATCACATCCAAATCCTTCCCTGCCGTGGACATGCGAACGCATGAAGCATCGCGCTGGCTATTGATAAAAGAAGTCGGATGCTGGATGAATCCTGGTAACAGTTGCCTGCGTTCCGGCACGTGGTGTTACCTTTCCGAAGTTCTTGCTATTCGACAAACCGTTATACGCTGGGTCGCATTAGCGGGGGGCGATGAAGAACGGCGGGAACCATGTGGACAATCTCCTGAGCGATCCGCGCAGGTCGCTCCTGTCCATGGCGTTCCCCCTGTTCCTCGCGATTCTCGTCGAAAACCTCCAGACCTTCGTGGACGGGATGTGGTGCTCCGGACTCGGTTCCGAGGCGCTCTCCGCGATATCCATCTCGAGCTGCATATACTCCATGATCGTCGCCCTGGGTACCGGCATGGCCGTCGGGGCCTCCGCATCAATAGCCAGGAGCATCGGCGCGGGGGACAGGAGGTCCGCCGAGAACGCCATCCCTTCGATAATCCTCATCATCCTCGCGATGTCCGTTCTGACGAGCATCGCATTCTGGTTCTTGGCAGAACCCATCGTGTCATTCGTCGGTCAGGGGCAGAACGTCGAGGCGTGCATGGAGTACACCCGTCCGTTCCTGATCATGTCGTTCTTCCTGATGATGAACTCCGTCTGGGTCGGCATATTGCGTGCGGAGGGAGCCTCGCTGGTCTGCATGGGCATGTCCATACTGGCATCTGCCATCAACATCGTCCTGGACCCCTTGTTCATCTACGGGTTGGATATGGGATTGGAAGGTGCCTCGATAGCCACATGCCTTTCCTATGTCGCAGTCACCGTTGTCGGATTCTGGTACTACCTCTCCGGCCGCACCTATGTGAAGATGCGCTTCAGGGGATTCAGACCCGACAGGGCCGTCAACCGCGACCTGGTGACCGTCGGCGGGCCCTGCGCCCTGGAGATGTTCGTCGCCCCGCTGCTGATGATCCCTCAGAACGCAATCGTGTTCTCCTGCGGGGGTAACACGGGGATGGTCGCGTACACCTATGCGTTCAAGTTCATCGACATGGCCCTGATCCCGGCGAACGCGATATCCAAGTCGCTCATCCCGATCATATCCGCCGATATCGGTCAGAACAGTCCGGAGAAGGTCCTCGAGAGCTGCAGGATCGCGTACCGCATCACATTGGGCATCGGGTTCGTCTGCATGGTCTCAATATTCATCTTCGCCGACATCCTTGTCGGGCTGTTCATGAACTCGGAGAGCATGGAGGCGGTCCGCGGGCAGATGACGCTGGCATTGAGGATTTTCACTTTGACCTGCGTCTTCCACACGTTCCGCCTGGTGGGAACTTCCATTCTGCAGGCCACCCGTCATGCGATGCTCTCCAGCGTACTCACCCTCGCCAGGGAGCTGCTGTTCCTCGGGACGTTCTACATCGCCAGCTTCTATTCGATGGAGGCCATCTTCTGGGCCTGCGATGTCACGAACTTCACCATGATGTTCGTGATATCGGTATTCGCCTATCACGCGGTCAGGAGCCTCGTGAAGGAGATGGGCGGAGGGGACATCCGCGTCGGTTCGATGATATCTCTCAGAAAGGGATGAGGGGCCCCGGAGGGCCCTGAAAGGTTTCAGTCGCCGGGATCTTCCATGTCCTCGACCACTTCGAGGACGATGTTCCCGTCGTTTCCGCACTGCTTCTCCAGCTTGCGCATCTCCGGATCCACGGGGAGGCAGCTGTCGTCGGCGTGGAAGATCACGTACGGCCTGCCGTCGACATCCTGCACGTCGGCCTTCACGTTGTAGACCCTGTAGATGGTGTCCTCGGTGATGACCTCGGGCGCGGTTCCGTCGGCGTAGACGCATCCGTTGCTGAACAGGATGACCCTGTCGGAGAATCTGGATGCGATGTTCAGATCGTGGCAGATGACCAGCACGATGATTCCGCGCTCGTGAGCTATGTCGCGGAGGAGCCTCATTGTGTAGATCTGGTGGTAGATATCCAGGTTGGATGTGGGCTCGTCCAGCATCAGCAGCTCCGGTTCCTGTGCCAGTCCGCGGGCGATCATCACCCTCTGATGCTGACCGGCCGAGAGCTCGTTGAAGAACCTCATGGCGTATTCGGCCATGTGCATCTTGGTGATGCAGTCAGCGGCGATCTCCAGGTCCTCCTTCGTGACGGCGTAGCCGGAATGGGGATACCTCCCCATCAGTACGGTATCCATCACGGTCATGGCGAAGGTCTCGCCGGAGGTCTGGGGGACGTAGGCGATCTTCTTCGCGACATCCTTGAAGGTCATCTCCTCGACGTCCTTCCCGTCGATGACCACCCTCCCCTCAGTAGGTTCGAGGATCTTGTTGAGGGTGTACATCAGAGTCGACTTCCCGACCCCGTTGGGTCCGAGGATGCTGATCAGACCCGGCTCGTTCATCTTCAGATCGATGTTCTTCCAGACGCAGACGTCCCCGTAGGAGACGCCCAGGTTCTCAATCTCGATGTCGATCGTCATGTCACCAGATCTCCTTCTTCTGCCTCAGGATGAGCAGCATGAACACCGGCCCTCCGAGGATGGACGTGATGATTCCGATGGGCAGGCTGGGCATGACCATCTGCACGATGCAGTCGGAGACCATCATGATGCAGGCACCCATCAGCGCCGCCGCGGGGATGAGGATCTTGTTGTCCGATCCCACGAACATACGGGCGATGTGCGGTCCGACCAGTCCGATGAATCCGATGATACCCGTGAAGGAAACAATGCCGGCCGCCATAAGCGAGACGACGACCAGCACGATCATGCGGGCGCGGTTGATGTTGATACCGATGCTCTTGGAATAGGCATCCCCGGAGTTCATCGTGTTCAGGATCTTCGCCATGCTCATCAGGGCGATTCCGCCGAAGAGCGAGACGGCGAACAGGAACGGGAGGTTGTTCCAGGTTATGCTGTTGAGCGAACCCACGGTCCAGGAGTACACCGATGAAGCGGCGTTCGGATCGGCGACGAGCATCAGGTACGACTGGATCGCGTTGAAGATGTACATCAGCGCGATACCGGAAAGGATGATCGTCGCAGGGGAGGGTTTGCGGAATGTGGATATCAGTATGATGAATGCCGCGGGGATCAGCGCGAAGACGAACGCGTTGATGACGGTCCCGTAATCCCCGGGGACGAGGCAGATGCCCATGGTCATCGCCAGGGTGGCTCCGAGAGCGGCTCCCGACGAGATACCCGTGGTGTAGGGGTCGGCCAGCGGATTCTTCATCATGCTCTGCATGGCGGCTCCGGCCATGGCGAGACCGGTTCCTGCCAACAATGCGGCCAGAACACGCGGGAGACGCAGGTTCCAGATGATCCTCATATCGGTGCTCATCTCCTGGCCCCAGTCGCCCAATCTGTCGAAGATGAGCTGGTACACGGTGACGAAATCCAGCTTGTAGGGTCCCATCCCCACATCGACGGCGAGCACTATGAGCGCCAGGATGAGGACGACGATGAGCATCAGGTTCTTGGCGTACTTGTACGCCTTGTAGTGCCGGATGATGGCCTCGTTATCGGTCTCCCCTTCACCGGCGCTCTGCAGTTTGCCGATATAGTCGCCGGACAGCCTAATCTTATGCTGCGCATCGGCGATCTTCGTTCTCAATTTCAATTTGGCCATTGTATCCTCTCCAGCGTCAGATGACGCTGCCGGTCAGTCTGTAATGCGGAGAAGACATCGCGATCGACTCCAGAAGGCATCCTTCGGAGACGAACAGCGTATAGTCGACATCGTTCTCGGTGCGCGTCCAGACGGTCACCCTCTTGCCGTCGAGGTCATCCTCGCCGACCAGGGTGTAGAGGGTTGTGTCGAGGCTGTCGTTTCCATCGAATATGAGGTTCAGCGATGCGCTGTCGCGGACATCGCCTGACTCCATCGAGATGCTGAGCGTGTAGAGCCGGTATCCTCCGCGGAATCCGATGTGCTCGGATGTCCCGGATCCGGTGCACGGCATTCCATCGTAGGTCCCCTCGAACACGTATTCGTGGGACTCCTCCCTCTCGTCCGGGTACATCGTGTTCCACCCCTCGTAGACGAGGAAGGTGGCCGCCGATCCCGTAACCAGAAGGGCTACGAAGGCAATGGTGACGGCGGTATCGCCGATGGTCACGCTCAAACGGATGCCTCGTTAATGGTATAATGGAGGGGCTCAGGCCCCTCCGGTTTCAATCACTCGCCCTCGTAGAAAAGGACGTCCTTGACGGTGTCGTACGTGTACTGGTATTCGCCGGTACCGTAGATTCCCATGAACTTCAGTCCCTGGTTGGTGATCCCCTCGACATCGAGGCCCCAGTCGTACAGGTAGTTGCCGACTGTGGCCAGGAAGGTCAGCTCCATGGGGCCGGAGGCCCAGATCCAACCGTAGACGATCAGGTCGACGTCTCCGTCGGTGTACTCCCTGATTCCGCTCAGACGCTGCTGGTAGATCTGCTTGAGGTAGTCGGCGGTGATGACCTCGTTGTTGACGGCTCCGAAGGGTCCGGGAACGGTCCCGACCATGAGGTCGCAACCGGAGGTCTTGCAGAGCTGCGCGAACTGCTCGTCGGTCAGGGTCTCCTTCCAGGACCTGCTTCCGGAGAGGTCGATCTCCTTGACGAGGTCGACGATGCCGAGCCTGAGGAGGTTCTGATACTCGCCGGAGTCTCCCTTGAAGATATCGTAGGTTCCGGAGTTCTTGTTCTCAGACGTGTACAGGTAGGATCCGAGGACCTTCTTCTTGTCAGCATCGGTGAGCTTGGCGACCCTGTCGGTGATATCCTTCATGACCCCGTCGTACCAGGTGACCCACTCGACGGCCTTGCTGTAGTTGTGGAACATGTATCCCGCGGTGAGCATACCGTTGGCGGTGGCCCCGTTCTCCCAGGAGGGGAGACGGAGGATCTGCACGTTGGTGCCGGCGAGGGCATCCTCGAGGTATCCGGTGTTGTTGGCGTGCTCGGAGTTGAACCAGACGGTGAGGTAGCCGTCGCCGTAATTCTTGGCGACCGCGGCGAGCTCTTCCGCGTTGGGGGTCTTGTGGCTCCCGATGTTCCCGACCTTGCTGTAGTCGATCACGGAGGCATACTCTGTCCAGAACGTGGACTGTCCGCCGTTGGCGGGGGTGTTGGCCCTGTAGTCGGTAGCTACGATGTTGTCGGGAGCGAGGATCATCTCCATCTCAAGGGTCTGAGTGAGAATGTTCGCGAGTTTGAGAGGAACCCCCATGTCGAAGGTCCTGATCTTGTAGTTGCAGTTGATGTAGTTGACCTTGCCCTTGTAGGAGTCCTTGTTGATGAGCTCCTTCACGAGCTCGATGTCCTTCTCGTCGATGACGCCGTCGAAGTTGGCGTCTGCCATGAACTCGTCGGTGTACTTGTATCCGTTCTTGATGAGGTTCTCGATGTAGGTGATGTCGGCCTGCGTGATGTCATCGTCGCAGTTCGCGTTTCCGAGGATCATCAGACGTGCAGGGTAGGGGGTTGTGGTCCCCTCGTCCCACTGCGTGAGCATCTTGTTGAGATCGGACTTGTTCTTGCTTGCCTCGGTTCCATCTCCATTGTCACTGGATTTGTTCCCGTTGTTCAGCACAACGAATGCAGCCGCGACAATTATTATGACGATAGCCACAGCTGCTATTATCTTGACGTTCTTATCCATGTAATTCCCTGCCGGAATGGATTATTTCATTCATTGGATGCATTATCCAATGCTATTCCATGTCACGGTGAGTTTATAAAACTATACCCTCGCTCGAATTCGATTAACAGTAATAATTAAATACTATGTCTAACCCTTTACAAAACTCATCCTAACAGATTATTACGGAACTTGAATTCGTAACACTCGGGGTCCCTTTTTTATACATGCAGATTTCATGACAGAAATTGCCAAATACCACCCAGTTCCAATTCAAGCCCGATAGCATGACGGACGACCCTTCTGTCTTGGAATTGACCGCGAGGAGCGAGCGCGGGGATGCCGAGGCCCAGTACCTCCTCGGAAAGAAGTACTATGAAGGGGACGGCGTCGAACGCGATCTCGTGCAGGCCGTCGCCTTCATCGGAGTCGCCGCCAACGCCGGAGTCCCGGCAGCCCAGTACACCTTCGGCTACTTCCGCTGCTACGGTATCGGAGTCCCGATGGACAAGATGGATGCCATCCAATGGTACCGCAAATCCGCTAACCAGGGATACGTCGAGGCTCAATACGGACTCGGATACATGTGCGACAAGGGCGAGGGCATCGCCGTCAATAAGATGGAGGCCGCCAAATGGTACATGCTGGCGGCTGACAAGGGCCACGCCGCCGCCCAATGCAACCTCGGGATCCTCTACTTCAACGGATGGGGCGTCCGCAAGGATCCGGCGGAGGCATTCCGCATGTTCTCCCTGTCGGCCGAACAGGGCAACATGGACGCCATGTTCAACCTCGGCAGGATGTACGAGAACGGGCAGGGCGTCGAAGCCGATGCGATGATGGCGATGAAGTGGTACACCGAGGCCGCGAGCAAGGGCGACCCCCATGCGCTGTACCTCGTCGGTCTGAGGTATCTGCACGGCGAAGGGGTCGAACGCGATCCGGAACTCGCCGCGAAGATGCTCACGGCATCCGTGGAACGCCGCGACCCCGATGCGATGCTCACCCTCGGAATGATGTATTATTCGGGGACCGGGGTGCCGATGAACTACAACAAGGCCCACGACCTGTTCTCTAACGCCGCTCTTTCCTGGGATCCCCTGGCGATATTCATGCTCGGGATGCTCTATTACAACGGCGAAGGAGTGGAGCTCAACGAGAGCAGGGGCGTCGGCCTGGCGAAGCTTGCCGCGGAGATCGGAAGCCCCGAGGCGGTTGATTTCCTGGCGAGGATATCGCGCGAGCGATCGCAGCAAAGGTATCTGATACCACCCAGAACCCTCTCGAAGGAAGATGGGGCCCCGGATGGTTGCAGGGTTTTTGCACATTCACTTTCTTAGAATGAAGCAGGTTTTTGCACATTCACTTTCTTAGAATGAAGCAGGTTTTTGCACATTCACTTTTTAAAAAAGGTTCGGACAGGTCTCCCCGTCCGTAAGAAGTTCATCCCCAGTGGACCTTGTCCCTGGGAACGATCTGAATCTTGGCCCCGCAGTAGGGGCAGGAGTGGAAAACGGTCTCTATGCCCTTGGCATCGTCGCCGAGCAGGGCGGGACCCTCTTCGCTCTCCGTGAACACCATGTATTGTCCGAGGAGGTCCTCGAGCATCTTGGGGCAGCATGCCGCCTCGACATCGACGTCGGAGAGCTGCAGCTTGATCACGGGCCTGGCCTTCAGCTTCGCGTTGCGCTCCTCTGTGAGGATGTCGTCCAGACGCTGGGCGTCGATATCCGCGCCGGGATAGCCCATCATCGCGGCGTACGCCAGGAGCCTGACGGCCTTCTGCCTGTCCTGGGCCACGCCGATGCCGTTCTCGAACATCAGCCCGAGATGGTACATGGCGCTGGGATCCAGCTCGTCCGCGGCCTTGCCGAGGATCTGCGCCCCCTTCTCCGGATCCGGCTCGACACCGTCGCCCGAGGCGAGGAGGATGCCGTACTCCCTCATGGCCGGGACATGGCCCTGCGCCATGGCCTTGGAGAACAGCTCCGCAGCCTTGGCGGTGTCCTTCGTGACATCGGTACCGTAGAGATACTTGACTCCCAGTTGGAACTGGGCATCCATGTCCCCTTCGTTCGCCGCCTGCTCCAATGAAACCCCTGTGGTCATTCTGATCGGTCCTGGAACGGGTGAGGTCCATATTAAAGGGCGGGTATGATGAAAATGTCCAGCCACCCTTGCAAAATGTCGACCCCCGTTTCCCGCGAGCAGCAAAATAGCAACTTGTAAAACGCCGTCCTCTCCCGATAATCGCTATATACAGATTCCAGTTGGGTGGCTGTATGGACGGAAGGAGCTCGGTCGGACACCTGGTGGCATTGTGCACCGTGGTCGTCTGGGGAGCCACCTTCATCTCGACGAAGATACTCCTCGATCACTTCACACCGATCGAGATCCTCGTCATCAGGTTCCTGATAGGATTCCTGGCGCTCTTCGCCATCTATCCCCATCTGCTCCGCATCGGCGACATCCGTCGCGAGGTCTACTTCGTGTTCGCCGGACTGACGGGTGCCTGCATGTACTTCCTGATGGAGAACATCGCGCTCACCTACACTCTGACGTCCAACGTCGGGGTGATCGTTGCCGTGTCTCCTTTCTTCACCGGGATACTGATGCACTTCTTCTGTCCGGGGGAAGAACCCCTGACCAGATGGTTCTTCCTCGGATTCGCGGTGTCCCTCACCGGTATCGCACTGGTATCGTTCAACGGCGCGTCCTTCGAGCTCAATCCGCTGGGAGACCTCCTCGCCGTCCTGGCGGCCCTGACCTGGTCCGTTTACTCGGTCCTGCTGAAGAAGATCTCCGCGTTCGGTTACGACACGATCCCTGTCACCAGGAGGACGTTCATGTACGGGCTGCTGTGGATGCTGCCGTTCGCCCTGGCCATGGGGTTCGATCCCGATTGGGGCGCTTTCGGCGACCCGACCCTCGCGGGGCACATCCTGTTCCTGGGAGTCGGTGCTTCGGCGATATGCTTCGTGACCTGGGGCTTCTCGTTGAAGAGGCTGGGTGCGGTCAGCCTCAACGTCTACCTCTATCTGATCCCGGTGGTCACGATGGTCCTGTCCGCGATATTCCTCGGCGAGGTACTGACCGCGATGTCGGTCACCGGAGCTGCCATGACCCTCGTGGGATTGGCCATATCGCAGTTCGGCGGAAGGAGGGTCCGCCTGGATATCGGATGATACCATGGGCAGAGAGATAACGGCGGGCCATGCGCTCGCCCTGTTCACGATCCTGATCTGGGGATCCACGTTCATCTCCACCAAGATCCTCCTGGACGATTTCTCGCCCGCGGAGATCCTGTTCATCAGATTCCTGATAGGGTTCCTGGCGCTCTGCGTCATGTGCCCCAGGGTCCTGCATCTGGAGGACCGCCGTCAGGAGGTCTACTTCATCCTGGCCGGATTGACGGGGATCTGCCTGAGCTACATGCTCGAGAACACCGCGCTGCTGTACACCATGTCGTCGAACATCGCGGTCATCGTGGCCATGTCCCCGTTCTTCACCGCGATAATGGTCCATCTCTTCCTGCCGGGCGAGGAGAGGCTCCGCGGATGGTTCTTCCTGGGATTCGCCGTGTCCATCGTCGGGGTGGCTCTGATATCCTTCAACGGTGCGGAGCTGGAGTTCAACCCCCTGGGCGATCTCATCGCGATCGCCTCCGCCCTCCTGTGGTCCGTCTACTGCGTCCTGATCAAGAAGATCTCGTCGTTCGGATACGGCGAGATGCAGATCACGCGCAGGACGTTCATGTACGGGCTGATCTTCACGGTGCCCTTCCTGTTCATCACGGGATTCGACCCGGATTGGGGAGCGTTCGGGGAGGTATCGACCATCGCCAACTTCCTCTTCCTGGGGTTGGGCGCATCCGCGATATGCTTCTCCACGTGGGCCTACTCCACGAAGGTCCTCGGGGCCGTCGGGGTCGGCGTGTACCTGTATCTGATGCCGGTGGTCACGATGATCGTGTCCGCCATATTCCTGGGCGAGCCCGTCACGGCGATGTCCGCGGCCGGTGTGGCGCTGACGCTGTCCGGATTGGCGATATACGAGTACGGCGACAGGATCAGGACTGGAGGTCCCTGAGCGCTTCGATGGCCTCTTCGACGCCGTTGTCCGCGGCGAGCTTGAGCCATTTCTTCGCCTCGTCGATGTTTTCGGGCGTACCGGTCCCTCCGAGGTAGCAGAATCCGACGGTGCCCATGGCGGTGGACACGCCGTTCATGGCAGCCCTGAGGAACCATTCGAACCCCTCTTCGGGGGAATCGTGCATCATGAGGTGTCCGAGGCGCTCCATGGCGAAGGCGTCCCCGGCCTGGGCCCCCTTGAGGTACCACGACTTGGCCTGTTCCGGATCGGCCTTGGTGCCGTTGCCGAACTCGTAGCAGACGCCGGCATGGAACATGGCGTTGACGCTGCCACCGCGGGCCGCGGTGCGGTACATCTTCAGAGCCTTGGCCTCGTCCTTCTCGACCCCGTATCCGTTCTCGTAGAGGAACGCGAGGGCGGTCCTGGCCTCCTGGTCGCCCTGATTGGCGGCCAGCGAGAGGTACCTCGACGCCTCCTTGTAGTCCTGGTCGACGGAGACTCCGTCCATGTACGCCAGTCCGGCGTAGAGCTGGGCCTCGGGTATCCCGTCCTTGGCGGCGATGATGGAGAGCTCGGCGGCGCGCTCGTTGTCGATCCCCTGATACTCGTCCTGCATGTACAGGCGGACCATCAGGGCCATGGCGTCGGTGTTCCCGAGGTCGACGGCCTTCTCGAGCAGCATGTAGCCGCGGTCCTCGTCGGCCTCGACGTCCCATCCGAAGAGGTAGGCCATCGAAAGCGCGTAGAGACCTTCGGGATCGTCCTTGGCGGCCAGTTCCCTGACCTGTTCGATGGAGAGTTCGACCTCTCCGTCCGTTCCGTGGAAAATGAATCCCCGCTGCTCCATGAGACCCCGATGGGGTCATGGTAGATATCCTCCTCGGACGGAGAGCGACAGGGAGCGGAGGACCTTCTCGCAATCCTCCCAGCCGGGATAGGAGCGCTCCCAAGCGCGGAACTCGGCGTCATGGACCCTGTGCGAAGGACGGTAGCCCTGCCTCAGATGGAGGCATTCGTGGTACACCACGTAGTCCAGGACCTCATCGGGGATGTCGGGGGAGTCGAGCACCGAGGATATCCCCACCACGCGGAACATGGTGGCGCAGAACCCCACGCGCCTGAGGTTGTCCCTGCGGGTCCAGGAGAACCATGAATTGTCGATATCGGACGGACGGAGCAGTCCGGAATCGATCAGCCTCTCCACGGAATCGGGGAGGAAGGCGTGCTCGCCCCTGTCGGTGCGGAGCAGGTTCTTGCTCCTGCGAATGAAAATCGGGCGCCTGGAGAGGATGAAGTCGTCCGCGGAGACGAAGTCCAGGAGGGATTGGGGCTCCTCCCATGACATGTTCTTGGCCCTCCTGACGATCATGACGCCGAAATCGGCGAGTACATCGTCGGATGCGCCTTGGAGGTAATCGGATATCTGCAATGTGGCGACCCCGTTCCTGATGCCCCAGGCGTAGTAGAAGTCCTTCTTGCGGACATAATCGGCCTTGACGGAATCCACATAGGGGGAGCATGCCCCGGTCAGCAGGGCGGAGAGTTCAGCGTCCACCCTTCCCCACCACCAGCTCCTTCTGATGCTGACGTCTCTGGATCGAGCGCTCGACCTTCACCGGCCTCCCTTTGGAATCGGTGCCGCACCACCACATCGCCGTGGAATAGGTGGACGGGGTGGGGGTGAAGACCTGCACCTGCTCCGGGGAGATCTTCAATTCGTCATGGCAGAACCTGCTCAGCTCGCGCATGTCGTCGTCGGTGCAGCCCGGATGGGCGGCGATGAAGTAGTAGGTGAGGTACTCGTCCCGGCCGAGGTTCCTGCAGGAAGCGTCGAACATGCCCTTGAACCTGCGGAGGACATCGCTGCCGGGCTTCCCCATAAGCTTCAGGACATCGTCGCATACGTGCTCCGGAGCGATCTTCATCTGACCGGAGACGTGCTTCGACACGAGCATATCGAGATACTCGCCGCCCATCCGCTTGTCGGCGACGATCATGTCGTGCCTTATCCCGGAGTTCACGAAGACCCTCCGGACCCCGTCGACTTCGGATATGGAATGCAGAAGGTCGATCTGGGCCGAATGGTCGATCCCCAGCTTGGGACAGGGGCCGTCGAGGCATCTGCGGTCCTCGCACCTCCCCACGGTGCATTTCTTCCTGCATTCGATGCCGTACATGTTGGCCGTGGGCCCTCCGACATCCTGGATGACGCCGTTGAAGCCCTTCCGGGAGGCCATCCTCTCCACTTCGGCGAGTATGGATCCCTTCGAACGGGAAACGACGGTCGTGCCCTGATGGGCGGCTATGGCGCAGAACGAGCAGTTCCCGTAGCATCCGCGGTGGGTGGTGATGGAGTTCCTCACGGTCTCCATGGCCTTGACCCTGCCCTGCTTCGCATAGTAGGGATGCACGGCGTTCTCGAAATCCGATCCGTAGGCGGAATCCAATTCCTCGGAGGTCATGCAGCGCATGGGCCTGTTCTGCACCAGCCATCTGTCCCCATGTTTCTGACAGAGGGGCTGGGCCGTGATCGGATCCGAATTGCGTCTGAATACCTCGAACGCCTTCATGAAAGGCCTGCGGTCCTCCCTGGAGGACACCTCCTCGTACGAGGGGAGGCGGATGCAGCCCTCCGGTTCGGAGGAGACGATGTGGCAGATCCCGTCCACTCCCTTCCAGTCCTTCCCGTCGCGCATGCGGCGGGCCATCTCGAGATTGGCCAGCTCCCCCATGCCGTAGACGATGGCGTCGGCCTTGGAATCGAAGAGGATCGATCTCCTGACGGAATCGGACCAGAAGTCGTAGTGGGCGATCCTCCTCAGGCTCGCTTCGATCCCTGCGAGGATGACCGGCCTCCCCTTCATGTGCTTCTTGATCAGGTTGGTGTAAGCGATGCACGCCCTGTCGGGGCGCCTGTCGTTCACCCCTCCGGGTGTGAAATCATCCTCCTTCCTGAACTTCTTCGTGGGGGTGTAGTTGGCGACCATGGAGTCGACGCACCCGGCGGATACGGACCAGAAAAGCTCCGGCATCCCCAGTCTGGAGATGTCATCGCCCGACGATACGTCGGGCTGGGCTATTATCCCGACCCTGAACCCGTGGTCGATCAGCCAGTGGCCCACGAGGGCCGTCCCGTTGTAGGAGTTGTCGGTGTACGTGTCCCCGGAGACGAGGATCACATCCAGCTTCTCCCAACCGAGACGGCGGACCTCGTCGGCCGTGGTCGGTATGAACATCGCTGGACCTTCAGCTCCATCACGAAGTCGTTCATGACGAACCCGTCGCCAATGGGGACGTCCTGGACCTTGACGGTCTCGAACCCCTCGTGCTGGTAGGCGGCGACGGCGTTGGCGTTATCCCTGTTGACGGTGAGCCTGATGCGGTCCTTCCCCAGCTGGACGGCGACGTCCTTCAGGTGGGCGACTATCTTCGAGAAGTAGCCGTGGTGCCTGAACTCCTTCAGGATGTACGCCTTGGAGAGGAACAGGCAGTCTTCCTCGGGGGCGTATCCGCAGTATCCGGCGGGCGTGGAGCCGTCCCTGAGCATCAGATAGGTGTATCCGTGGGAGATCTGCTCCTTCAGGGCCTCGAAGGACTGGTACTTCTTCAGCATGTAGTAGATCTGGTCCTGGGGGACGATGCCGTCGTAGGCCTCGTTCCAGACGGTGAAACCCATGGATGCGATGATCCTGAGCTCCTCGTCGTTGGCCGCGGGGAGCATGGTGAATCCCGTCCTCCCCTCGGAGACCTCCCTGATGTAATCCGCGAGGCCGATCTCGAAGTTGACACCGTACCTGATGTCCTCACCGGACTCGTAGGTGCGCTTGATGCTCGAAACGGTCAGATTGATGGCCGCCTCGACGGCCTTGGCGAGGGACACGCCGGACTCGCATGCGCCTACCAGTGCCGAGCTGAACACGTCCCCGGTGCCGTGGTAGTATCCGGGGATCTCTGGCCTCATCACTTCACCGGTCTCGCCGGTTTCGAAGTCCTTGTAAACGGCGCCGAGCAGCCCCTTCTCGAAGCTGATGCCGGTGAGAACGATGCGCTTGACGCCGAACTCCTTCGCACGGTCCAGCATGGAATCGATGTATTCATGGGTGTACGGGCCGGGCTTCCACTCGATGCCGAGCATGAGGCACAGCTCGGTCAGATTCGGCATGATGACGTCGGCCTTCTCGCAGAGCCTCCTCATCCCCGCAGGGAAATCGGGCCCGAAGACTCCGTACAGCTTCCCCTCGTCGGCCATGACCGGGTCGACGTAGATGGTCGTCCCGTCGTGGGAGAGGTCGTCGAAGAGCTTGGAGACGATGTCGATCTGCTCGAAGGAGCCCAGGAACCCGGTGTAGAACGCATCGAACTTTATGTCCAGGGTCTGCCAGTGCTCGTCGATGGGCACCATGTCCTCGGTGAGGTCGCGGTACGTGAATCCCTTGAATCCGCCCGTGTGGGTGGACAGAACGGCCGTCGGCAGTCCGGAGCATTCGATTCCGACGGCGGAGATGATGGGCAGCGCGACGGTGAGCGAGCACCTGCCGACGCAGGAGATGTCATGGACCGCAAGGATCCTCTCATGGTTCATGCGGGCTAATCGCGCGCATGATTTAAGACTACGGTGCGGAATCAAGGCCCGATGGAGAAGGCGGATTCCCACTTGGAGGCATCGCTCGAGGAGCTCAACGGCAGGGTCAACGCCCTGGAGTCGGGAGACGACAGGGAGGCGCTCACGGAGGCCTATCTCAACCGCGGATGCGTGCTGGCGATGATGGGCTACAGGACATCCGCCCTCGACGATCTGACATCGGCGGCGGAGATCGCCGATTCCCTCGACTCCGTGGATCCCGGCACCTTCGTTAAGATCCACTGCGAGATCGCATCGCTGATCTACGAGCAGGGAGGGGACCCCATCGAGGAGTATTCCGTCGCCATCACCCGCCTGGACGCTTTCGGACCCCGCTCATTCCGCTACGACCGCCGCGCGGTGGTCAGGATGTGCATGACCGCAGCAGGGGAGCTCATCGATTCCGAGCATCCGGACGACGCCTACGCGTTCATCATGAAGGGCCTGTCGGAGACGGAGGCGATGGATCCCTGGTCGCAGAACCGCCGTCTCGAGCTGTGCAACATCGCCGCCGAAGCGGACGACCTGATGAACGACGTCCGCGGCTCCGTGTCCAGATATTCAGAGGCCATCGAGATCGGATCCTCCCTGCTGGAGAACGGAACCCTGGAGGACACCGATCAGATCGTGCTCGCCCTCGCCATGCGCGCCAGCGGGGAATCCGACCTCGGGATGCTCGACAACGCGGTCGCGGACCTCACGGCCGCCGTGGGGATACTCGAAGGGCTCCTGGAGAACCACACCCTCCCGGACACCGAATCCCTCATGTCGCTGCACCACGACCTGGCAGGCGCCCTGATGAAGGTGGGGAGGATCGAGGAGGCCGAGAAGCACCTGATCCGCGCCATGGAGATCGGGATCGGCGCATCCGCGTCCGACCGGTCCCGATCGGGCGGACTGTTTTCGGGAGCTATCGCATTCGTATTCCCCTGGTGCGACCGATTGCTTAAAATCTGATTCTTGTTACGGGCCGTCATGACCGGACAGGCAGGCATACTCCGCCCCGAGGACATCGAATCCTTCGAGTCCTACGTCGACGACGACCGCGGCGACTTCGAGGCGATGCTCGAGTGCATCGGAAGGACGATCGCGGACGGCATGAGGGAATCCCGCTTCACCGAGCAGCAGGTCCAGAGCGACCTGGAGCTCGCCCTGTGGATATCCTACGCCTGCATCAACATGGACGATTACGAGCACTACTGCACGGCGTGCGAGTGGCTCTCCCGCGTGGAGGAATCCGCCCGCGGATGCGGGACGTGGTACTACCGCTACGCCAACGCGCTCATGTACTGCGGGAAGCCCCGCATGGCGATGGAGTTCCTGTCCCGCGGAGTCGCCGAGGATCCGACCTATCCGTGGAACTGGCTGACCCTCGGACGCCTCAGGGCGTCCTACGGCGACCGCAAGGGCGCACAGGAGGCCGTTACCAAGGGTCTGGAGCTCGTCCCGGACGATCCGGAATTCATCACGCTCGCTTCGGACATCGAGAACGGCGCCTCCCTGGAGAACATGGAGATGCACCCGATCTGGGAGGGGAGGGACGTCCGCGATGCGCTGGAATCCGACGATCCCGAGCTCTCGTCCAAGGCCGAATCCGTGATGGGCATAGTTCTCAACAGGCGCGGCCTGGATGCCGTGAGGAGGGTGCTGAAGCCCGAGGGATGGATCGCCGACCATCCGTACTGCACATTCATGGGCAAGGTCGGGAACTCGCAGGCGCTGTTCACACTCGCGATGAACGAGGCGTACGCATCCAAGCTCCCTGCGGACAGGATCCGCAGGATAATGGACTCGCTGCCCTCCCTCGAGGAGACCGCGAGGGGCATGCTGCCCCCGGAATCCTCCGGCAAATCGCTCTACGGCGTCACGATCTACAGGGACACCGGCGTCATGCTCAGCTTCGGGGGATTCGAGGAGGAGGGTTCCGCCACCGTCTCCTTCGACAGGGAGCTCCGGCCCCTGCGCCCGCAGGTCAGCGGGGGACCGTTCGTCGCATTCGTCCTGCTGTCCAGCCCCTCATGGGATCCCGCCGCTATCCCCCATACCCTGCTGATGGAATGGGGCGTCAGATTCTCCGAGAAGCCCGAGGGGGACAGCCTCGTGTTCGAATACGACGGCGACCTCGGCGCGTACAGTCTGGTCAAGACCCCCGTCCCCAACGGCGAGGCCGAGGAGAACGCGCGCAACAACTACATGTGGCCGGAGGCGTGCGAGGTGGCCTCTAAGCACAAGGCGCATCTGCTGATCGCCCTTGTGAACCACGGCGGATCGCCCATGGATGCTGCCATGATGCACAGCAAGATGGTCGCAGCAGCGTGCAGGCTCCCCAACGCCACTGCCGTTTACTTCCAGGGCACCGTCGTGTCCACGGAGGACTATCTCGCCGAAGCGGAGAAGATACGCGAGGGGGACATCCCCATCAACGACTGGATCTGGTTCGGCATCTACAATTCCGAACAGGGTTGCGGAGGATACACCCGGGGACTCGAGACGTTCGGGAGGCGCGAGGTCGAGATCGTGGGAATGGATGCCGACTCCGCGGAGGTCAGGAGCATCCTGTCCGAGTTGGCTTATCACCTCATCGTCAACGATGAGTTCCTTTCGGATGGAGATGTCATCGAACTGCCGGATGGCAGAAGGATGACCGTGGAAGAATCCCCCGGCGTGGCCCTCGAAGGGGACACCCTCAAGATCTCGATCGAGAGATGACCCGCATCCAGGTTAAATACGGCGCACGCATCGCATGGGCATGTTCCTGAGAAGGGCCGCCAAGGAAGATGCGGACAGGACCTGCCTGGTCTGCGGCCGCCGTCCCGGCACCGTACGCATCGAGGGCGGTTACGTGTGCAGCTACTGCGTCCCGATGGGCGAGCGCTTCGACAACCCTACGGCCAAAGAGGTGTCCGCCCGTCACATCAAGGATCCGGAGCTCCTCTCGAGGATAGATTCCTTCGAGGAATCCGTGTCTTTCGCGGACCTGCGCTTCGACGATTCGAACGGGCTGTTCTTCAAGGGTCCCTGGCCCAGCTACTCGATCCCGGTGCTCTCGTACAGTGAGATCGGAGGATACAGGATCACCGTGGATGGTGTCCCCACCGCGTTCAACTCCGTCGGTGGGACGAGGGCGCTGTTCAAGGTCTGCACCGACGAGTTCATCCGCTCCGCGGGGAAGAAGATCGATACCATCGACCTGGACATCGACAGTCTGAGGGAGAACGTCCGGTTCTCCACGTATCAGATCCGTCACGGCGCCAAGGGCGTCTGCCCGTCCCGCGAGGACAGTCTGAGGCTGGCGATCGACGTTTCCCGCAAGCTCGATTCCATCATCGAGGCCAATATAATGAGCGGTTCTAGCTCCAACAGGAAATGAATACGCAGATAAAGCTACTAGCTTGAATAATCAAGGATGTGCAACGGATGATCTTCAGCGGGGACGATGTGACGGTGCTCGGACGCATCATCATGCGCAAAGGCTGCGAGATCGCCAGATACACCTTCGATCCCGACATGGACGATTTCGAGCGCTATCACTGGGTGGACGAGATCACCCGTCAGATCGGCCTCGCCAAATTCATGTCGTCCCTGGGACGCAACGAGCTGTGCAACATCCAGAACCAGATGCGCGTCGTCGGAGACGGCATCACGTTCATGCCCGAAGGGATGGGTAAGAGGTACTTCGCCGACCTGAGCGAACGCGACAGGGCCGATGAGGTCAGGTTCTCTTTCATGACGGGCAAGCTCATCCGCACTCTTCCGTTATTGAAGGTCTCGTCGGGACTCGCTTCCGAGGGCCTCACCGGCGATCTCTCCCTGAACGGCGAGGATCCGACCGTCCTCCGCGGAGTCCGTACGACGATGGAGCGTCTCAGCGACATCCCCGTGGACGATCCCGATCGGATGGAGGGCACGGAAAGATTCATAAACAACACCCTGGAAATCTGTTCCGCCGTGACCCGTATAAGATCGGGCAAGAGTATAGAGAGTTCCGAGATCTCCAAGATCCTGCTCAATCAGAACATCTCCGACGAGTGCGATTTCGACTGCACGCTTCTGGGTGAAATGACCCCTTCAGAGCGCGAAAACTACGACCAGTACTCTGTCGGAACGGGGAGGTATATAACAGCGATGTATGCGAAGTGCATCCTGAACTCCCAGTATCCGGAAACCCGCACTCTGCACTACTTCCCCCATCGAGGTAGTTGGCAGATTCATCCATCCATATCATCCAATTCTCGGCCATTTGAAATACCTAGCATCGGCTGATAAACTCCGATGAGCGAAATCGACGCAGCCAGGATACTCACCAGGTCCGAGATCGAAGTCATCCCCGACGGGGAGTATCTATCCAACAAGCACCGCGACCTCTTCATCGGGATCCGCGACATGAAACTGAGCAAGATAAGGGGTTACCAGGATGCCAAAGCGGCGGGTACAATCCCGGAGGATGTCTGTGTGGGCATCAACGGGGTCCTGACCGCGGATGTGGCCATCTGCGACATCCTGATAGCAACCGATTTCGATGACGAGGCGAACGTTGACGTCGCGCTCGAGCTCATCAAAGGGATCGTCAAGCATTCTCCCCAGCCCAGCAACCAGAAGGAGTACGCCCAGGGACTCTCGGACAACGAGGCCTCCATGGAGCTGATGTACTCCAAGACCATCGAGGACATCCAGAACCTCATCCGCGGATGAGGCGACGCTGTACCTTCGCAAACACCCGGGGCTGCATCCCCGGGATTCCTCTTTTCGTATTCCTCCCTCGTCCTTCTCCCGGACGAACAATATATCACGCCCGGCACATGACGGGTGCATGTTCGATGCAGACCTCATCGCAAGGGTCAGGGAAAGGAAGCTCAACGAGATCTCTATCTTCGCCGATAAGGCCAAATCCGACGGTTCCAACGTCGGGACCTACATCGACATAATCGTCTCACTGGGCGATGACATCGATGCCTGCGACATCCTTCTCGAGACCGGAGGGGAAGCGGAGATAGAATTGGATCCGATGGATTCCCCCGAATACCTCGCGATGCTCTCGCCGCAGGATCTCGCCGATGAGGAGGCCTTCGATTCCCTCAAGTCCGAGCCTCAGGAGGAATCGGATGCCGTCTCCGTCCTGAAGGAGGAGATCTCCATCTGCCGCGACCGCATCGAGAAGCTATCGCAGGAGCTCGATTATTCCAAAGGCAACGAGGCCTCCCTCGAAGAGGAGATCGCAGCTCTGGAGGAGGAGCTCGAGAGGGTCTCCGCCGAATCGTCGCGTCTCAGGGACGAGTTGAAGGCTCTCCGTCCCGCCGAAGAGAAGAAGCCCGAACCGGTCCCCGCATCGAAGCCCCAGCTCGGAGGATATCTCAGCAGGGAGAGCACAGAGGCCATCCGCAAGGCCAGGGAGATGAAGTCGTCGAAGATCGAGCTGTTCCTCGCCGAAGCCGAGGACGGTACGATGGAGAAGGGTATCTGCCAGGACATCACGGATTTCCTCGCGGTGGATGTGGCGATTTGCGATGCGATCCTCTCCATTGATTTCTCAGAGAAGAGCAGCGTGGTAGAGGGATTCAAGAAGATCATCAAGGTGCTCCAGGAGTCCAAGGAACCGGAGCATCAGGACGAATACGTCGCTCGGCTCACTCCCGAGGAAGCTTCCGTCGAATACTCCTACTCGCGCGTCATCAACAGTCTGCAGGGCATGATGATGTACATGCGCACTGAAATCTCATCCAATTGAGGATGAACTTGATTAATTAAGCTAATAGTTTTATTAGCGTATTTAATCAAGAATATCGAGATGAGGTCTCAGATAATGCCATGAATAAAGGGGAATTCCCCCTAGAAGCATTGATTCGCATTAGCTTGAATTAATTTAGCTAATTACGTAATTTAGTTGATTTATAATAACTAAATAAATTCAAGACAAAAATACGGTAGAAAAGCAAATCAGAGGCATGATTTACGGTGATTCATTATGTCTAACAGAATTCACGTATTTTTATGAAAATCTCTGCTTATTCTGATATATGATAATTAATTAAGCTAAAATCGTTATTAGAGATTTTATTATCAATAGGTTGAAATTCGATAAAAGCACAAGGTAATGACACGAAATTCGGCGATTTTTGAAAAAATGTACAAATTCCACTGAATCTCAAATTTTATTCAATTTTTAGGGGTAGTTTTGTCCACGACGGCCTCCCGAATGTGTACTTGATTTTGTGGATTTGGACCAATTCTCCCCCCATTTTCATTTGAATTTCGTATCAATGCCATGAATGGAATTTCCTATTGGAATTATGTTGTAACAATTACGTCTTATCAACTTTAATTATAGCCAAAAATGTTCAGGGTAATAAGACGAGGATGCCCATCATGCTCAGCTCAGAGAACGTGACCTGGATGCTCATGATGGTAGCCTATGATTCAAGAGAGCTCAGGTCCGGCGATATCATGACCGTCTAGGCAAGTACTTCTCGGATCATGACTCGGATCCTCCACGCATAGATACGCGTGACACCACATGCTCGAATACGATAGCAAAATGATCTGTCTCGGGATGTGGGTGCCTCGTCGCTAAAGACCTCTCCGTCAGAACCCTCGAATGCCCGTAATGCGAGCTCGTGATGGATCGGGACGTCAATTCGGCAAGAAACATCCTGGCCGTGGGGCGCGCGGCTAGGCCTCAGAGTCGTGAAGCACGGTGATGACCTGTCCCCGCCCGATAGGTGCACCAACTCCTTAATCACCTAGCCTCAAATCTTCTGAAAACTGGTGTTGGAAAGTAGACTTGAAATTAATAAAGCTAAATGCGATATTAGATAAATAAATTATAATAGTGACCTTTGAAGTCCGTCGAAGGGCTGTCATGGAATCCTGCATAATTGGATGAGATCCTATCGAGCATATCGATACGACGGCGCGTATAAGCTGCGATGGCTTCAGCGCGACTACCGTCGATGTATCTCGAACCTTCGAACGTCTTACGGATGAAATCCTCGATACCATCGAGTTTGGAAAGATCCAACCAATCGAATGAATGAACGAGGCGAATCTGCTCCGAAAGGACTTCTTTGAAGCACTTGCATTTCAGGTCATAGCCTTCGTCGATGAGGGGGGCAATCGTGCGGTAACCCAGGGAAGAACCGCTGTCATAGATGGGAGCGAATCCGGTGCATTCCAGACTGTCTGGATTCCTGAGAAGTCCGAAGTTCCCATAATGGCGATCCTCATTGGCCACGATGAAATCCAAAACGAGCATCCGGTCTATGGAACTTTCCGGATCCTCCATTCCTGCTTCACGGAAGCAACGGACCGAGTGCTCGTAGTTCGTTCCGCCGGAACGTTGCATTATTCTGTCGATGGCCGAAGCTGATACCAATTCGTTGTCAGGATCTGTGAAGTCCTTGCAAACAGAAACGGGCTGCTTGCCAGAGCCATTGATGCGATAATCCACACCTTCGATGCCCAGACGTCTCATAATCTCCGAAGCTATCGTCTCGTTGTAAGGTTCCTGATGGAAAGGTGGACTTCCGGCCTTGATGAGATACCTGGATCCGTCCATGATGGACCAACGCTTCCTGAGACGACCGTCAGACGAGGCATCCGGTGTTTTCAGAGAGATGTCCCCTGCGACATCTTCTCCGAAGAGAATCAACCCCAGATCCTCGGAGAAATCGTTGTCGTAGTAGTTGACGTCGTCCCAGCGAAGATCAGAAGCGACAGGACGCAACCAGTAACAATCGGAAAGACTCAGACCACGGGTTGCAGTCATGAGAGCGGATGATGTTTCGAGGCCACACTGGGACAGGAACGGCTGCAGATTGTCCCTGCTAGCAGGGATGGACCTGCGACTCCACCAGGAGTTCAGACCTTTGGTGAGATCGGATTCGATGGATGGATATGTCCCTACTGGGAGATGATCCGAGGCGGTGATGTCGCGGACGGAGCGGATGGATCCACTTTCATCAATGGATACGGTGCATACGCCCAGATCCTTGTGCATCAGCTCGAAATCGGACATACGGCCACATTCTCACTGTTTCAAAGAGTTCCTCCAGATGAAAGAAGCCATCGAAGGGAAGTGGATGCAGCAGAAGACCTGGAATCTGTTGTACCCGCCGCAGATGGAACGGCTGCGGCCATTGGACATGTCCTTCATGGCCTGAGCGACCACGGCCTCCTTGGTGACGGTATGCTTGAACACCTTCTGCGGAACCGCATTGTCTCCCTGGGAGAGCGGGATGAAATCCGTCTCCACCCAACCGGGGGAGACCTCGAGAACTCCGATCCTCTTGGACGCCAATTCGCTGCGGAGACCGTTGCAGTAGGAGCGCACGAACGCTTTGCATGCCGAGTAAACGTTCAGCTTCTCCAGCGGGAGATATGCGGACGCCGAGCAGACCTCGATGATATCCGACCCAGGAGGCATGTACGGGATGCACAGGTTGGTGATCTCCACCAATGCGGATACGTCGAGACCTATCATCGCCCTGGTCTCGGAAACGGGGATCTCCCAAGAGTTTCCGAATCTCCCGATACCGGCGCAGTTGACCAGATAGCGGATCTCGGGCTCCTCGCTCTCGATGATGGATGCGAGGGAATCGATGCCAGTGGCATCGGAAAGATCGATGGAGAGGGTTTTGCAAGGTGTTTCAAGCTCGGAAGCGAGCTCTCTGAGCTTGTCGTCCCTGCGTGCGATGATCCAGATGGAATCCAGTCCGTAGCCGTCGAGCGCTCTGCAGAATTCCGCACCCATGCCGGAGGAGGCGCCAGTGACAACGGCTATCGTCATCATCTCACTTTATGAGAGCAGCGGCTGCCGCGGTGACGGCGACAACGATCATGATGCCGACCATTCCGTAAGCGAGGACCTTCTTCTTGACCTCAGTCTTCATACCGAGGTCATCTTACGACTCGTATTTAAAGTCCATGAGTGAGGGACAATGTTGGTAGGAAGAAACCCCGCCGGAGCGGGTAATTGATTTCGATCCCCGCTCAGTAGCAGGGGACGTGCTCGTCGGCCAGGGCGAAAGCCAGGTACAGGGTGAGCACGAAGTTGGCCAGGGCGGCGATTCCCTTCAGGAGCATCCAGATGCTGTCCGCACTACCGTCGTTGACCGCAAGTCCACCGAAGATGAAGATCAGGGCGGTGGTGAGCAGGATGGTCGTGAGGGTCTTGAGGTTCTTCGCGCGGAAGGACCAGACCAGGGCGATGAGATACATTATGCCCAGGGTGAGGTTGACATAGAGATCTCCTCCGACCGCACCGGCGTAGAACACTCCGAGAGCGACCATGCCGAACACGATGAATCCGAAGTTGCTGCCTGCCTTGTAGGCTTTCATGGCGGCGATGGCGATGAAAATCGCAGCAAGCATCAGGAGACCGCCCAGGTTGTAACCTGTGCCTATGTCGTTGTCGACGCCTGCGTAAGAGAAGATGCACACCAGAGCGATGGGCAATGATACCAGGGCGACGAAGAAAAGCCCGAACGCGGTCGGGTCTATGGGTTTGCATTCGTCAGTCATTCGTTTTCCTCCAATGGGCCCTAAGACCCATCCAACGATTCGCGTTATTCGATATATAATGATATTGCCAAAATCGGGCATTACGGACATAGGCCAGACGTCGAATCGCGGTAGCATGAATGCTATGGAACCTGAATGCCTGTTATGAACAAGGTTTATATTCCAATGGTCAAGATTCCGAAACGAAGTCGGAGACCGTGGGCAGGAGCTTGACGTTCCTCTTGGCCGGATCGCGCACTCTGGACGCCATCAGTTCCTGTACGGCGTTGAATTCCTCCGACGTCACGGCCACCGCCGCCGGGTGCCTTATCAGCACATCCTCCCACCTCATGAATCCCGCATAGACCGGGTTGTGGAGGATGGTGGACATGTTGCGCTTGTTCCATGGATTCCCCCTGCGGGTCAGGATGCCCTCGCGGTTGAGGGACCAGCAGATCTCGTCGACGGTGCGTCCTTCGGCATATTCGTCGAACATCCTCTTCACCACGGGAAGCTCGTCCTCATCCTCCTTCAAAGCCCCGTCCTCCAGCCTGTAGCCGAACGGAGGGGTGAATCCCATGGTCCTCTTCCCTTCGGTGGCGTTGTCGAGCGTCTCGGCCTTCTCGCGCATACCCATGTGGGTCCTCTCGCCGATCTGCTCGCTCTCCAGCTGCGCCAGACGCTGGATCATGTCGACGACGAACCTCCCGAGGGCGTTGGTCGTATCCAGCGATTCGGATTGGGAGACGAACATCTTCCCGTGCCTGTCGAGGACCTCCATCATGTTCATGAAATTGCGGCTGTTCCTGTGGATACGGTCCATCTTGATCACGAGGATCAGATCCCACGAATCCATCTCGGCCATCATCCTGCGATAGGCGGGACGCTTGTCGTTCCTCCCGGAGAAACCGTCGTCCTCGTAGACGCCGGCGACGTCCCATCCCTCCACCAGGCAGTAATCCTGCAGGAGCTCCTTCTGCGCGTCGATCGAATAACCTTCCGCGGCCTGCTCCTCGGTGGAGACCCTCACGTAGATCGCTGCGCGCATGTCCCGTCCTTGAACAGCGGACCGTTGACCTTCTCGAACTTCTCCATCTCGACGATGGGCTCCTGTTCGCCCTTGCGGAGGATGCCGTTCCAATCGGAGTATCCCACATAGAGGGGGTTGTGGAGGATGTTGCAGACGGACTGCTTGTTCCATCTGCCGCCCTTTTTCGCGGGGATGTCCGCATCGTTCAGGAAGTCGGCGATGCCTCCCATGGTGGAGCCGCGGAGATACATGTTGTATATCGCGCGGACGGCGTAGGCCTCGTCCTCGACCACTTCGAGACGACCGTCGGAATACGTGTAGCCGTAGGGATGCCCGGAACCGAGGTTCCCGGTGCCGTTGCGGGCCTTGAACTCCATCCCCATGAACGTCCTCTCGCCGATCTGCTCGCTCTCGAGCTGGGCGATCCTCTGCATGATATCCATGACGAAGCGTCCCATCGCAGTGGTCGTATCGAACTTCTCCTGAACCGAGTTGAACTCCTTGCCTTTCCCGCGGAGGTCGTCCATCATGCGGGTGAAATTGACGCTGTTCCTGTGGATACGGTCCATCTTCAGGACCAAAAGCACATCCCAGGAATCGGATTCGCGCATCATGCGGTCGTACTCCGGACGGCGGGTGTTCCTTCCGGAATAACCCTCGTCCCTGTACTCCCCGGCCACCTCCCAGCCGCGGACCCTGCAGTAGGCCTCCAGACGTTTGAACTGGGCATCCAAGGAGAAGCCTTCGACTGCCTGATCATCCGTCGATACCCTGGCGTAAAGCGCAGCGCGCATCGTGCATCCATCCCGTCCACATAAGCGGGATGAGGGTATTTAAGGGTGGTTGGATGCCGTATTCCGGTCTGTTGTTTCTACAAATGTTGATATCCATACCATAAACCCCATTCCATCCGTTACGACTATCAATGATCATAAGCATCAGGCGAGCATGTGGTTCGAGGAGGACGACAAGACAATTCACACCGAGATGTTGCACCTGAACGACGATATCGATGTAGAGATCGTCGTGCGCTTCGTGTCCCTGTGCATCCCTGCAGGCAGTCAGATATACGAAGGGAGGCAGGGGTGGTTCTGCGCCTACATCGTGATGAGGAATATGGATTTCGACAGGATCTCCGCTGAACTGCAGTACAACGATTCTGGTTATCCAGTTCTCGATGTGCCCGGCGATACCTCGTACTTTAACAAGGTCCCGCCTTTCGTCGAATACTGGATGAATCCGGACTACGCGGTCATCGGATGGGATTACAATCACGGTATCCCATCGGAGATCGGAGTGGAGCTCCACGATGTCATCGAGGATGCGAAGCACACGGCATCCTCGTTGGCCGCGTTCTTCGACGCCCGATACCGAACAGAATGTGGAAAAAGGAAAGGGGCCGACCTCCCGGAAGAGGCCGGCTGTTTCATTCGAGCGGTCCCCCGCTCGTTACTGGGATCACATCCCGGGCATTCCGCCCATTCCGGGAGCGCCCTGGGGCGGGGTCGGAGGGGCCCTGCGGGAAGCGATGACGTCGTCGATCCTGAGGATCATGTTGGCGACCTCCTGTGCGGAGTTGATCGCCTGGACCTTCACCCTGAGGGGCTCGAGGACGTTCTTGGCGTTCATGTCGACGGCCTCTCCGGAGTCGAGGTCGAGACCGAAGTACTTGGCCTTGGCGCCCTTCTTCTCGTGGGCGTTCTTCAGCTTGATGATGCTGTCGATGGGGTCGATACCGGCGTTCTCGGCGAGGGTCCAGGGGATGATCTCCATGGCCTTGGCGAACTTCTCGATGGCGAGCTGCTCCCTTCCGCCGACGGACGCGGCGTAGTCGTCGAGCCTGAGCTCGAGCTCGATCTCGGGGGCTCCGGCTCCCGCGACGACCTTGCCGTCCTCGATGGCGACTCCGACCACGCGGATGGAGTCGTTGAGGGCCCTCTCGACTTCCTCGAGCACGTGCTCGGTTCCGCCGCGGACGAAGATGGTGATGGCCTTGGGGTTCTTGCAGCCGGTGATGAACGCCATTCCGTCCTCTCCGACCTGCTTCTCGTCGACCGCTCCGGCGGTTCCGAGGTCGGCCTTGGTCATCTCCATGACGTTGCCGATGATGTTGGCGCCGGTGGCCTTGGCGATGGCCTCGAGGTCGGACTCCTTGAGCCTCCTGTATCCGAGGATGCCGTTCTTGGCGAGGTAGTGCTGGACGAGCTCATCGACTCCCTTCTGGCAAAACACGACGTTGGCCCCGGTCTCCTTGATCTTGTCGACCATGGCCTTCATGGTGTTCTCCTCCTCGGCGAGGAAGGAGGACATCATGGTGGGGTCGGTGATCTGGATCTGAGCGTCGAACTCGGTCTTCTTGACCTCGAGGGGGCAGGAGAACAGAGCGATCTTGGCCTTCTCGACGTGGGTGGGCATCCTGGAGTGGACCTTCTCCTTGTCGATGACGACTCCCTGCACGAGGTTGGTGTCGCCGATGACTCCGCCGACCTTCTTCTGGATGCGGATGTTCTTGGTGTCGACCTTGCCGTCCTCCTCGACGGATTTGCAGGCCTTGACGACGATGTCGGCCAGAGCGGACTCCTCGTCCCCGACGGACTTGCCGATGAGGGCGGTGGTCGCGACGGTCTTGAGGGTCTTCTCGTTCTTGGCGTCGATGGCGATCTCGTTGAGGATCTCCACCGCCTTGTCGGCGGCCATCTTGAACCCGTTCGTGATGACGGTCGGGTGGACGTTGGCGTCGATCAGGGACTCGGACTGCTTGAGCAGCTCTCCGGCGAGGACGACGCTGGTGGTCGTCCCGTCACCGCACTCGGCGTCCTGGGTCTTGGCGACCTCGACGATCATCTTGGCGGCCGGGTGCTGGACATCGATCTCCTTGAGGATGGTCACACCGTCGTTGGTGATGACGACATCGCCGATGGTGTTGACCAGCATCTTGTCCATTCCCTTGGGTCCGAGGGTGGACCTGACCGCGTCGGCGACTGCCTTGGCGGCGCTGATGTTGTTGAACTGTGCTTCCTTGTCTTTGCTCCTCTCCGTGCCCTCTTTGAGCACGATGACGGGCTGGTTTCCAGAACCGTACATGGTAATTATCACCTGTAGTTTGAGTACGACAATTTAGTTCTTCTATAAAAACAATTCTATTCTACCATCGCCACGGCCAGAGTACCCAGCTGTCATCGCGGTCGGTGGTCGGAGACGGTGTCCAGGCCCCTGAGCAGGCACTGCTCCAGGAACTCCCTCTCGGCCTTCGGGGACGGACCGATGCCCATCCTCTCGAGCCTCGACGGATCGACCAGCCTGAGGTTGAGATGGTCGTGGAAGACGGTCCGTATGCCTGCGGATCTGAGCGCATCTGCGAGCTCAGCCTCGCGGCCTTCCAGGGTGGACATGATGGGGGCGACGAGCGCATACGTCCTGATGCCGGAATCGACGAGTTCCGCCAGCGCCTGTAGGCGGGCCTCCGGCAGGGGGGCGCCGGGCTCGGTGATCTTCGAGACGCGGTCGTCCGTGTTGGTGATCGTCATCCCTACCACGCAGTCCATCCCCGTCAGGATGTCCAGGTCCCTCAGGATCAGATCGGATTTGGTGTGGATATGGACGGACCTCCCCTTGGAGGAGAGGATCTCCAGGCACCTCCTGGTGAGGAGGAACCTCCTCTCCGCCCCCTGATACGGATCGGTGACCGATCCGATCCCTATCGTCCCCTCGGTGAACGGGAGCTCCTTCAGCAGACGGTCGGCTATGTTGCGCTTGACCTTGACGACCCTCCAGGTCGAGAGGTCGGAATGGGTGTGCCCGGGCGCGTAGCAGTAGATGCAGCCGTGCTCGCATCCTCCGTAGGGATTGAGGGCGTAATCCATCTCCGGCAGCCCGGAAGGGGCCAGGGCGCGGGAGCATTCGACTACCTTGAAGGGCCCGTCCCACTCGAGCCTCTCCCCGGTGAACTCCCCCAATGTCGTGTCGGTAATAGTCCTCGATCCTCCTCTGAACGAGCCAATCCCGCATGACGTCGGAATTGGCGATCCATCCGTCCCTGCGGATGTCCATCATCTTCTCCACCCGGTCCAATGCGGCATCCAGGGTCTCGTAGTGGGTCGGTTCCGTCTTCAGTGCCGCACGGACGTTCTCCCTGACGTTCCATACGCCGACGGGCATGATGTACCCGGGATGGGCCTCGCGCATTATTACCGCTCCCGCGGTCCTCCCCTCCTCGATCAGGAGCTCGTTCACCGCCATCCTGGAGGCGTAGTAGCATCCCCCGATGTGGGCGTACTCGGTCCTGCCGTCGAAGAACTCGCTGTCGTGGATGATGTCTATCGTCCTGCCCGATGGGTTCCAGGTGGTGTTCGGATACCACGCCTCGATGAGCTCGAACCTCCAGGTGCAGGGCATCAGCAGGATCGCCCACCTGTTGTCCAGCTCCGTCCATTGGTAGAGGCGGAAATCGTCGATAGTGGGGTTCCACTTGGTGGTCTTCAGCAGGTCCTTCCCGATGATGTCGTCCACGGCGGTGATGCTCCATCTCGTGGGGACGAAGCGACGGTTCCTCCCCATCCCCATGGTGCCGACGGAGAACGCCTTCTGGATCTCGGAGATCAGGGTGCCGTTCCTGTAGGCGGAGACGACGGCGTCGGTCGCCTTCATGTCGGTGTCGTAGAAGCTCTTCTCCAGGTTCCTCTCGAACCTGCTGTTGCCCGTGGACATCTTCTCCATCCTCGCGGACGGACCGAAGGGCTCGATGTCATCGTCCAACACGACGCGTCCCTTGGGCTTCTGGGTGAAGGATGCCTCGGTATCCACGGGACGCTCCGACAGCGCCAGCTCCTGCACCCCGTCCACGATCTTCCCGCTCTTCCTGAAGTCGGTGGCGTCGATCCTGAACTTCCCGCGGACCAGCCTGAATCTGAAGTCGACGATCTCGTCGATGGACCTCCCGACCCATCTCTCCGGGGTGCCCATGAGGGAGGTGTCCCCGAACTCCGGCGGCAGGAGCGGTCCGATGTCCACCTTGGGATACCCGTACCTGCCGACGAAGACCGCGGGGGGACTGGACCCCGCCAGCTCGGTGGCGTCGATGAGCGGGCGCGACTTCTGTTGCGAATAGAATTTGACCATCAGGGGGCAGCGGTCCTTCCCGCACAGGCGGTGGGCGCCCTTGCATATGGAGCACAGGCCGTTCTTCACGATGCCGCCGTTCAACTCGGCGGATTGTTCGAAGAACCTCGTGGCCGTCACCATCTGAATCCCTGTGCCGATCTAGTTGAATATAAGGTGAAGCGGAAGCCAGTTTGGGATCTCTCCCGAGCAAGGGGACCGGTTTCCGCTTTGCGTGTGAATCGCCCTGCTGTTTAAATGATTTTTCGTCTATTTTTTGTAAACAGCGTTAAAATTAGCAAAAACATGCCCGGAGAATGCGGAATATTAATCCTATTGTGATAATAGGATTATGGTTTTCTACTTCTGGGAACGGCGTCGGCGGGGTACCCGCCCTTCGGAGGCTCGCCGGCCTCCGGCAGGAGATCGACGCCGAAGACCTTCCGGAACTCCGGACGCATCTTCTCGAGGCTCCACATCTCCATGCTCGGGTCGGAGTCGGCCGAGACCTTGAGATGAACCCCCTCGTCCGTCAGGGACAGCCTGACGCTGCGGACGGCCCCGTTGCGGTGCCTGTCGAGGACGTCGGCCATCTTCAGCAGGACCGCGCATGTCCTGATGGAATCTATGGTGGGACGGTCCAGACCCTCGAACCTCTGATCCTTCGCTCCCGGGAACTTCTTGTGGTGGCTCCTGACGATCAGCCCCATCGCATGGATCTCTGGACAGGTGAATCCCTGGAGATCGGCGTTCTCGATCATCATCTGCGACAGGACGTTGTGGTTCGTGTAGCTCACGAGCTCGCCGATGTCGTGGAGGATGCACGAGCAGGACAGCAGGCTGCGCCAATCGGCATCCAGATGGTGCAATCCTAGCGCCTCGGTCTGGTCGAAGAGGGACATGGCGTTCCTCTCCACCGTCTCCGCGTGCTTCCTGTCGTACTGGCAGCGGTGGGCCAATGCGCGGACCGACGAGATGCGGGCATCCGAGACGATGCCTCCGCGGGACAGCATCCTGTCGTACATCATGCCCTGCTTCAGGCCGTTGCGGCTGATCTCGATCTCGGATATCCCGAACTGCGACATCAGCTCCTCGGCGATCGCTCCCCCGGGGATGATGATGTCCGCGCGGTTCTTGCCCATGCCGGGCACCGAGAGGCGGTGCTGGATGTCCATGGAGCAGAGATGCGTCATCAGCTCCTGCAGCTCCCTTAGGGTGAAACGGGAATCGTCCCCGTCCCCGCGTCTGGCGGCGCACAGCTCCGCGAGGGAGATGAGCGTCCCGGAGGATCCGACCGCCCTCCTGAATCCCGACGACCTCACCCTGTTGACCGCGTGGTACGAGGAGATGTCCACGGTGCGGAGGATGTGGGAGTAATCCGACTGGGATACGGGCTGGGAGAAGTCGATCCCCAGCGAGTAGTTGTATCTGACCGCGCCCATGCTGAGGCTGTCCAGGAACACGTCCTCGCCCCTGTCGCGGACGATGACCTCCGTGCTCCCGCCTCCGATGTCCAGCTCGACGGTGCGGGTATCGGGGCCCTTGTCCCCGAAGACGCCCAGCGCGATGAGCCTGGCCTCCTCGGCGCCGGGGATGACCTTCATCTGCACGTCGTCGGAGACGGCGTCTATGAGCTCCTGCCTGTTGGACGCCTCCCTGGCGGCGCATGTCGCCAGCGCGATGACGTCCTTGGCGCCCAGCCCCCTGGAGATCTCGGCGAACCTCTTGATGACCAGCGAGGCCTTCGCGATCGACGGGGGGTCGATGAGGCCTTCGCTGTACAGGCTCTTCCCCAGACGGACGGATTCCTTGTCCTGGTAGATCGGCGTCCCGGAGGTGCCGGGATAGAACCTGACGACCAGCAGATGGATCGAGTTGGTGCCGACATCGATGAAACCGACGGTCTCGGTCTCGGGGTCAGGGCTCATGCCAGCATCCCCTGTTGTCGATCAGCCACTTCTGGGACCTGAGCTTCTTCTCGCCGGGATGCCTCGTGGCGCGCACGTAGGAGCCGTCCGGCTGCAGCACCCTAGCTTTCACGTTATCGTCCAGATGGACCCTCAGAATCCTGTCGCGGATGAGCTCGAGCATCGTGGGATCCAGGACTGGGAACAGCACCTCCACCCTGGCCAGGAGGTTCCTGGGCATCATATCGGACGATCCCATGTACATCTCCGGCTTGCCGCCGTTCTCGAAGTAGTATATCCTGGAATGCTCGAGGAAGCGGTCGACGACGCTGGTGACCCTGATGTTCTCGGAGATTCCGGGCACGCCGGGACGGAGGCAGCAGAGGCCGCGTATGTTCAGATCGATCCTGACGCCGGCGATGGACGCCTTGTAAAGGGTGGCGATGATGTCCGAATCGATGAGACCGTTGGCCTTCATCGCTATGTATCCGCGGCCGGTGGTCCTGCAGACCTCGATCTCCCTCTCGATCTTCATGATGAGGGTGCTCTTGAGCGTGAACGGGGCCACGAGCAGGCGCGAGTACATCCTGGGCCCGTAATATCCGGTCAGGGCGTTGAACAGCTCCCCCACGTCCTCCCCTATCTCGGGATTCGCGGTGAGGAACGAGATGTCCCCGTACTGCTTCGCGGACGACGTGTTGTAGTTGCCGGAGCTCATGTGCGTGTAGCGAATGAGGCGGTCGCCCTCCAGACGGACGATCTGGAGCAGCTTGGAATGCACCTTGAGATTGACCGGCCCGTATACCACGTGCACGCCGATCTTCTCCATCTCCCTGGCCCAGAGGATGTTGTTACTCTCGTCGAACTTGGCGCGGAGCTCCATCAGGACCGACACGGTCTTCCCGTTCTCCTTGGCCCTCATGAGCGCCTTGATCAGGGACGGGTCGCGTCCGATCCTGTACAGGCAGATCTTGATGCTCTGTACGTTGGGATCCTCCGCGGATTCGTTGACCAGACGGACGATGGCCGAGAAGGACTCGTAGGGATGGTACAGGATCCAATCCCTCTGCTTGATCGCTTCGAACATGTCCATGCCCTCGGCGAGTTCCGGGGGCATGTAGGGCTCGAAGGGCTTCTCCTTGAGCTTCGGCCTGTCGAGGGAGACCAGCTGCCAGAGGTCCCCGAGGCTGATGGCGTCGGTCCTGTGGACCTGGAGGTCGGACAGCTTGAGGTTCCTGGCGAACAGCTTGACCATGTCGGTGGGCATGGACCTCTCGACGGTCATCCTGACCGGGAATCCGACATCCCTGTCCTCCAGGGACTCCTCCACGGCGGTCATGAAGTCGCAGGCCTCGTCGATCGTCACCTTGACGTCGGCGTTCCTCGTGACCCTGAAGGTGTACGCCCCGACGACGTCCAATCCCGGGAACAGGGAGGACACGTGGTTCTCCAGGATGTCCTCCAGCATGACGTACTGCTCGCCGCTGGTCGAGGGGACCTGCACGAAGCGGGGTATGATGCCCACGGGGACCTTGACCCTGGCGTAGAGCTGCTCGCGGTTGCTGTCGTACATCCTGACGGCGATGTTCAGCGAGTTGTTGGAGATGAACGGGAAGGGATGGCTGACATCCAACGCCAACGGCGTCAGCAGCGGGTGCACCCTCTGCCTGTAGAAGTTGGCGACCCAGGCCTGCTGGTCCGGGCTGAGGTCGTTGACCTTGCTGATGCGGATGCCCACGGCACCGAGATCCGCCAGGAGGGAGGACCAGCACGCGTTGTAGTGCACGATCAGGTCCTGGACGGTGTCCGAGATCTGATGCATCAGGGTGGCGTAGTTCGTGGAGGCGTAATCCGGACCCGGTATGGGGGTCTTGGAGATCAGCCCGGGGACGCGGATCATGTAGAACTCGTCCATGTTCCCGTAGCAGATCGCCAGGAACTTGACCCTCTCAAGGAGGGGGTTGGTGGTGTCCTCGGCCTCCTCCAGGCAGCGCCTGTTAAACTCCAGCCAGGACAGCTCCCTGTTGATGTAGTACTTCGAATCGTAGAGGTCGGGGGCCTCGGCGGGCGCCGCGGCCCCTCCCCCGTTGCCGCGGCGGGAGGCCATTCAATCGTCCTCCAGCTTCCTGACTTTGACGGAATCGCGGTGGGCGTAGAGCCCCTCCGCTTCGGCCAGGGCCTCGATGGTCGGCGCGATGGCCGCCAGGCCCTCCTTGGACAGGATCTGAACGGTGGACGTCTTCATGAAGTGGGAGACGTTCAGACCGGAGCAGGTCGCGGCGTGTCCCGAGGTGGGGAGCACGTGGTTGGTTCCGGATGCGTAGTCCCCTGCGGCGACCGGGGTGTAGGGTCCGACGAAGATGGAGCCGGCGTTCCTCACCTTCCCCAGAATGTCGAGGGGGTCGCGGACCTGGATCGACAGGTGCTCGGGGGCGATGCCGTTCATGATCTCGACGGCGAGGTCGATGTCCTCCGCCACGATGTATCCGGAGTTGTTCATGGCCTTCTCGATGATCTCCCTGCGGGGGGTCTCGGCGATGATCTTCTCCATGACCTTCCAGACCTTGTCGGGGAGGTCGGGGTCGTCGGTGACCAGCAGGCATGCCGACGAGGGGTCGTGCTCGGCCTGCGCGACCAGGTCGGCGGCGACGAAATCCACATCCGCATCACCGTCGGCGAGCACTCCGACCTCGGAGGGTCCCGCGGGGAAGTCGATGTCGACCTTGTTGCGGAGCATCATCTTGGCTCCGGTGACGAACACGTTGCCGGGTCCGACGATCTTCTGGACGGGCTCGATGCTCTCCGTTCCGAGCGCCATCGCCGCCACGGCCTGGGCGCCTCCGGACTTGTAGATCTCGTCCACGCCGGCGATGTCCGCCGCGACGAGGGTCAGCGGGTTGATCGGGGCGGGGGTGCACATGATGACCTCGTCGACACCCGCGACCTTCGCGGGGATGGCGGTCATCAGGACCGTGCTGGGATAGGAGGCCCTGCCTCCGGGGATGTAGCATCCGACCCTCTCGAGGGGTGTGGATTTCACTCCGAGGGTGATCCCGGGCTCCACCTCCCTGAGCCACATGCCGGCCGGCATCTGCATCTCGTGGAATCTCTGGATGTTGTACGCGGCGTTCTCGAGCTCCTCGACGAGTTCGGGGCTCACTTTCTCATAGGCCTCCTCGATCTCGTCGCGGGAGACGGCGATGTCCTTCAGATCGACCTTGTCGAACTTCTTCGCCAGTTCCCTCAGGGCCTTGTCCCCGTTCTCACGGACGTTCTCGACTATCTCGCGAACGGTGTCCTCGACCTGTCCGACCTTGGACTCGCGGTTCTCTTTCCAGAAGTCCTCGTTGACTTGCTGCCACATGGTCCTCCTCTACCGTTTCGCCCGATATATACGATTCGGGGACATACGCGTGCATGGCGCGCGTAACAACTCGTCTGCGACCACCCATAGTCATATATGGGTAACCTCCGTCGCCGTGTCCATCATGAAGGTCATCATCGTCGGGGCGGGGGATGTGGGATTCGTCTCCGCCGAGACCATCTCCGAGGACCATGACGTGCTGGTCATCGAGAAGGACGAGGACGTCGCCGAGAGCCTGAAGAGCCGTCTGAACGTCGCCGTCCTGAGGGAGGATGGGACCAACCCCCGCGTTCTCAGATACGCCATCGAGAGCCACGGGGCCGATGTGATCCTGGCATCGCTCCCCGCCGATTCTGACAGCCTGTTCGTCTGCATGATGGCCAAAAGGATCAAGCCCGGGATCAAGACCGTGGCCACCGTCGACGGTCCCGACTTCGTCGCGGAATCCAACGCATCTGGCATGGACGGCGTGGACCACATCGTCTCCCCCGACCTCGTCACGGCCAGGAAGATGTACAAGCTCTGCGTCCTGGAGAACGCCATCGAATACGACGCCGTCGATGAGATGGGCGCCTGCATCGCGGTGTTCAAGGTCGAACCCCACCATCAGATCCGCGGACGCGTGGTGATGCAGCTGCCTATGGCCCGGGATTGCACGGTGTTCGCGATCTATCGCGACGGCGAGATGTACACCTCCCCGGAGACCATGGAGATCCACAGCGGGGACTTCCTGTGCGTTTTCGGCAGCGACCGGGCAGTGGAGGAGTTCAACGACCTGGTCGGGGTGGATCACGTCAGCCGTGAGTTCTGCATCCTCGGCGGCTCCGTCGTCGGCATGAATCTGGCCAAGATGCTCACGGAGGACCCCCAGAAACGTTACGTCAAGATCGTCGACAAGAACCCCGAACAGTGCAGGACCCTCACCAGGGAACTGTCCGGGGTGTCGGTCATCAATTCCGATTACACGGACCCCGACGTGCAGTTCGAAGAGAACCTGTTCAAATCCGACGCCACCGTCTCCACCTCGAGCCGCGACGGGACCAATCTCCTCGTGTGCATGTCCGCGAAGAGGCACAATGCCCGGAAGGTCATAGCCAGATACTTCATGAGGGAATACGAGGACATCTTCAGGTACGCGGATCTGCTGACCATAATCGGCTGCGACAGGATAATCTCCAACGAGATCATCAAATGCGTCCTTCCGGAGAAGGCCACCATAGCCCGGATGCAGTTCACCGACGGGCTGTTCTTCACGCACGTCATCGACGGATCGTCGAAGCTCGAGGGCCGCTTCGTCGGGGACCTGAACATGCCCGAGGGATTGCGGATCGTCGCGATACGCCGCGGGGACTCCATCATATACCCTCTCCTGGACACGAAGCTCCTGGAGGGCGATTCCGCCGTTGTGTTCTCCAACGGGAAGAGGGAATCCGAGATCATCAAGGTCCTTGGGAAACGGTCCCTGCCGGAGATGTGAGCATGAGGTTCCGCGAGAGGTGCATCCGCTGGAACAGCACCACGGCCAAGATCCTGGGGATGGTGGAGGCTCTTTTCGCCGTCCTCCTCCTGCTCCCCGTGGGGATAGCCTACGCATACGGCGAGAATCCCATGCCGTTCCTGGTCCTCATCCCCCCTCTCTTCGCCATCGGGATGTTCCAATACCTCACATGCGAGGATTCCAAGAGATTCCGGACCGTGAACGGCATCCTGCTCATGGCCATGGTCTGGCTCCTGATGTTCGCGATCGGGACCTTCCCCTACATCCTTTCCGGACTCTCCCCCATAGATGCCGTATTCGAATCGGTCAGCGGGATCACCACCACCGGCCTCACGATCATGGGGGACCTGACGAGATACTCGGTCAGCCTGCTTGTCTGGAGATCCATGACCCAGTGGATCGGGGGTATCGTGGTCGTTCTGATATTCCTCTACTTCATGTCGATGATCGGTTTCAGGGGCATGTTCCAGAACGAGCTGTCCGGCGCCACGTCCTCGGAGTACACCCAGAAGACGACGGAGGCCGCGAGATCGTTCATCATCATCTACCTCGTGCTGAGCATCATCAACTTCGGACTGCTCCTGCTGTGCGGACTGGAGCTGCTCGAGGCCCTCAGCCTCATGTTCACCACCATCTCCACCGGCGGACTGATGTTCATCAACGACAATCTGGCCGCCTACCCCGACATCGTCCAGTGGATCACGGCCGTGTTCATGCTCCTGGGAGGGACCAATTTCTACCTGCACTACAGGTCCCTCTATCTGAAGGAGAAGAAGGTCTACAGCGGGAATTCGGAGTTCAGGATGATGATCGTGTGGTTCATCCTGATCTCGGCCCTCGTCACCCTGCTCCTGGTCATCTCCGAGAACGAGGCCCTGACATTCGGCTCCGTTTACGAGAAGTTCAAGGGGGCGGTGTTCACCACCATTTCCCTCGGGACCACCACGGGGTATTACACCGAGGATTTCACCCTCTGGCCGTCCCAATGCATGATCCTGCTGATGTTCGTCGCCCTGATCGGGGCATCTTCCAGCTCCACCAGCGGAGGCATCAAGTTCAGCAGGCTGCTGATCATCTTCAAATACATCAAGAACGGGTTCAACAGCACCCTCCATACGAACGCTGTCTACTCCGTGAAGATAGACGGGAAGGTCGTCGACGATGCCTCCATCCAGAGCACGATATTGGTCTTCATGCTGTTCGGGTTGACCCTTCTGATCGGAGCGGTCATCTTCATGATCTACGGCTTCGACATGGTGGATTCGTTCGGACTGTCCATATCCGTCGTCTCCAACGGAGGTATGGGTTTCGGGAACTTCGGACCGACGGGCAATTTCGCCGGGTTGGATACCTCTCTGAAGGCCATCCTGATCTTCCTGATGTGGGTCGGCCGTCTGGAGGTCATCACGGCGATCGTGCTCTTCACGCCCGGTTTCTGGAAGGATGTGCTGCTCAACAGCCGCGCCAACCACAAGAGCAGGACCTTCGGACGTGTCTGATCGAGCCGTCGATGGACACGAACGCAGGAATCCGGTCCATAGGACGGTTTTGCTGATTCCGAGGGAAGGGTACGGAATGGACCGCATTCACGGACGACAAAGATCTCACGAGGTGTATAAACGCCGTTATCGAGCCAGTTTTCCAACGATTTTATGAATTCTCCGGATCGGTCCGGGGCTGGGAATCCGTATTTCTAACTTTCTGTCCAATGGACTCAGCTTCCGAAAAATCAAGGAAGTCTGGCTATGCCTATCGGACAGTATTTTCCTTCCAAGAAAAATCGGGAGCGGTGATACGCGTAGAGGCTCGAATGCATATGCGGATGTTGTGCACGGAGGATCGGTCGAAGAAGTGGCGGGAGAAGGGAAGTGGTTTCACGAGATCGCATGATTCGCGAAATCGGGTTGTCCGGATTGATGAATCAGTGGCCTTCGCAGTAGGAGAGGACGTTCAGGGCTGCGCGGCTTCCGGGGGAGGCCTCGTTGATGGCACCGGCGACGATGCGGGCCTTGTCGTATTCGCCCTTCATGGCGAGGCAGATCCCCAGCGTCTCCATGGCGCTGACGTTCTTCGAATCGAGGTTCAGGGCGCGGGTGGCATAGCCCGCGGCCGCCTTGGCATTGCCGTTGATCCTCATGGCGTACGCGGCGAGGGCGTTCGCCTGTGCGGTCTTCTCCTTGAGGACGCCGCGGACGTACTTGCCGACGTCCTTGTTCCTCCCGGCGAGCATGAGCGCGGAGACGTAGGCGCGACGTACGTCGAAGTCGTCCGGCATCTCGGAGAGGAGCTTCTCGGCCTCGGCGACCGACTTCGAATGCTCACCCAGGGCGCTGAGCACCTCGCAGAGCATCACGCGGTCGAAAGGCGTGGGGGACGGGATGGAACTGATGGCCTCCAGGGCCATCTCGTACTCCTCGAGGTCCTCCAGGCACATGCATCTGAGCCTGATGACGGAATCCGAGGGCTCCAATCCCTTCAGGATCGTGTACGCGCTGGACGGGAAGTCGAGTCCCCTGAGGGAACCGGCTATCTGGATGAGCATCTGGGGATCCTCGGGCAGTTCGGCCATGAGGTCCCTCACGATCTCCTGCGAGGCGCCGTCGTCCTCGATGACCTTCAGCAGAGAGAGGCATTTGATCCTCGTGATGGGGTCGTTGTCGGCCTTGGCCAGCTCCCTGACCTTGCCTACAGCCTCGAGTCCCCTGCCCTCTGAAATCATCGTGCGTATCTCATCGAAAGCGGCGTCCGCGTCCATCGTCCACCCGATGACGCATCGGGCTTAAAAACAGGATGGATGCGAGATTGGCCAGTTTTTATAGGGATATCTGCATCTGGATGCCGACCATGAAGATCAAGTCGTTCCGCGTATCCGGGCTGTTCAACGAGTTCGATTACGAGGTGGAGCTCTGTCAGCCCCTCACGTTCATCCATTCGCCGAACGGACTGGGCAAGAGCACAGTCATGAGGATGATCTACTCCGCGCTGCACGGGGACGTCTCCTACCTCGAGGACACCGTCTTCGACAGGATGGACATCGGCTTCGACGACGGCAGCAACCTCATCATCCAGAACTATCCCGGGAACCTGCTCGTGCAGATGCAGAAGAGCGAGCTGGAGACCCCGCTCACCCCCGGCGAGATGGCGTCCATCTGCGACGCCGTGTACATCCCTCCGGAGAGGCTCGCCATAAAGCGGGGGGACGGCCACCTCGCTCCGACGCTGGAGGTCTACGCTCAGGAGCTCCTGGAGACGATCAGATACGCGAAGGAGCACAGGGAGCTGGAGCCGCATCCGAGGGACGACGTCGGGGACATGGCGGACGGCGACCTGGAGTTCTGGTGCAAGGACCTGAAGGCCAAGCTGGACTTCATCAGGGAGGCGGGATTCGAACCCGCGATCCCGGCCGGTCTCAAGTTCCCCCCGTCCAGATACGACATCGTCAAGGACAGGAAGGGCTACGAGGACCTGGCGTGCTCCGTCGCGGACTACGTGGACAGGAACTACCTGCTCGCCGAGTCGATCATCATCTTCAAGGACATCGTCAGCGACATCTTCATCAACAAGTCCATAACGGTCTCCGAGACCGGGAAGATAGGCATCAGGATGAACAACGGCACCTCCCTCCAGCTGCAGAAGCTGTCCTCGGGGGAGAAGCAGATCCTCATCCTGTTCTACGCCGTGCTCTTCCACGCCCCCCAGAACTCCGTCGTCATCATAGACGAGCCGGAGATCTCGCTCCACGTGAGCTGGCAGCAGAAGCTCGGCGACTGCTTCGTGGACATCTGCAGGGTCAGGGGCATCCAGATGATCATCTCCACGCACTCCCCCCAGATCATCCACGACAAGTGGGATCTCGCCAGGGAGCTGAGGCCCGGGGATGCGCGAGCTCCTGACATCGGACGATATCTGCAACGAGATATCGATGGAACGGACGCTCTTCGACGGGACGTTCATGCTCGTCGAAGGCGTCACGGATTCCAGGCTCTACGGGAAATTCATCGACAAGGACTCGGTGAAGATCTCCATAGCCCATTCCCGCGACAACGCCGAACGCGTGGTCAAGGAGATGGCGAACCGCGGGGATGCCAAGGTCATGGGGATAATCGACCCCGACCTGGACCGCCTGAAGGGGAAGAAGCCGAAATCGCCGCTGTTCTACACCGATTGCCGCGACATGGAGATGATGATCGTCCGGAGCAACGCCCTCGACGACGTCCTGGACGAATACGGCGACCGCGAGACGGTGGCCAGATTCGAACAGCGCTTCGGACCCGTGAGGGAGGCGCTGGTGACCGCCAGCTATCCCATCGGACTTCTGATGTACGTCTCCCAGCAGAGGAACCTGGGGCTGTCGTTCAAGGACCTGGAGTTCGCCCATTTCATCAACCCCAAGTCCCTGAGCCTCGATGCGAGACAGATGGTGTCCGAGGTCGTTGACAACTCGCGGACACCGCGCGTGAGCAAGAAGAACCTGCTGAAGGTCCTCAGCATGGAGGCCGAGGACCTGAACGACCCGTGGATGGCCGCCCGCGGCCACGACACGATCAGCATCCTGTTGATCGGCCTCCGCAACGGATTCGGCGGGACCAACGTCCGCGGATTGGACGAGGGCGAACTCGGAGGGGCGCTCAGGCTCGCCTTCTCGGACGAGGATTTCGCCGCCACCGACCTCTACCGCGACACCTGCGGATGGGCGGAATCCAGAAAAGTAATCCTGTGGGACCTCACTCGCTGCGGAAGTCCTCGGTCCTGATGCCGTCGGCGGTCTCGATGATCTTCTGGATGCGCCTCTGTCCGTCGTCCAGGATGGACTTGCAGCGGTCCCTCAGGACCACGGCCATCTCGTAGATCTCCAGGCTCCTGTCCAGATCCGTGCCGCCCTGCTCCAGCTCCTGGACCAGCTTCTCCAGCTGCTCCATGCTCGCCTCGAAGCTCATCCCTGCGACTTCCTCTTTGAACTTCTCCATATCCGTCATTTCCTGACCTCCTGTATTTCCTTGATCTCGGCCCCGACGACCCCGTCCCTCAGACGGAACGAGACGCTCTGGCCTATCGAAAGCGAGCTCACCGACGGGACGGCGCGTCCGTCCGGCCCGATGATCATGCCGTACCCCCTGTCCAACACCGCGGAGGGGTTGAGCGATTCCAGCTTGGCGGAAGCCTCCCCCAGACCGGATGCGCAGGCATCCATCCTGCGCCGGACCGCCGATTCGATCGAAGTGAAGACCGAATCCGTCGAGGACGACCTCATCTCGATGTCCCTGCGGACCGCCTGACCGGACACCCTGGAGAACAGGGCTTCCAGCTTCTGCCTCCTGGCCTCTATGTCCTTCAGAGCCGATGCCGGTGACAGCCTGGCCTCCACGGCATTGAACCTCGAACGCATCCCCGTCACCATATCGGACAGCGCCCTGTCGGCGCGGGACCAGGTTCCGTCGAGCCCCATGGCCATCATCTCGAGCTCGCGCATCCCGCTCTCGGGGGACAGCTTCGCATCGAGGACATCGAATCTCGACCTCATGCGCTCGAGGACGGCGCTCAGTGCCTTGTCCGCGGAGGCCATGTCCCGGTCTATGCGGGAGCGTATCTCGCCCTTTTCCTGCAGGAGGATGGCGGCGGCCCCGGTGGGGGTCGGAGCGCGGACGTCGGCGACGAAGTCGGCGATCGTGAAATCCGTCTCATGACCTACGGCGGAGACTATGGGGATCTCCGAGGCCGCTATCGCCCTGGCGACGGATTCCTCGTTGAAGGGCCAGAGGTCCTCCAGGGACCCTCCTCCCCTCCCGACTATGATTACATCCACCCCGATGCGGTTCAGCAGCTCTATCCCGGCGACTATTGTCGCAGCGGCCCCCTCGCCCTGCACCTGTGCCGGTGCCAATAGGATGTCCGCGGGGAACCTTGTCCCTGAAGTGGTGATTATATCGTGGATGACCGCGCCCGTCTCCGAAGTGACGACGCCGATGGTCCTCGGGTACCTCGGGAGGGGTTTCTTGCGGGAGGGATCGAACAATCCCTCGGCTTCGAGCCTGCGCTTGAGCTCCTCGAATGCCCTGAACAGGTCCCCTATGCCGGACTGGCGCATGTTCTCCACTATGAACTGGTACGAACCGCGCTGGATGTAGATGTCCACCGCGCCGAACACCATGACCTTCATGTTGTCCCTCGGCTCGAAATCCACCCTGGAGCGGGCGCGGGCGAACATGGCGCAGCGGATCTCGCTGCCCTGGTCCTTGAGGACGAAGTAATAGTGACCGGAGGCCGCCCTGGTGAGATTGGATATCTCCCCTCCGACCCACACGTCGCGCAGCCCGGGCGAGGACTGGAGCAGTCCCTTGACGCGGGTGTTGAGCTGTGTGACGGTCAGCGGCTCTTCCATGGTCCGTGAATCCTGGGCCGTCTATTTGGCATCTGCGACTCCCGTCATGCGAACCTGACGGCCACTGACCCTTCCCCAACGACGACATCGATGCGGATGGCATCTGTGTCCGAATTCTGCATCAGTTCGGTCTGCCGGAGCGCGTTTGGCATCCGCTGAACCGGGCCATCTTCCCCCCGGAATAGAGCATCCACTCCTATCAGAACCGGAGGATGCTCGGATTCCTTCGCATACGATACCCCCGATGGATATTCGGCGATTGGCTCGATCCCATCAGCAATCTGTTTCGGAGTGACGAGATACGCTTTGATGATATCCCGATACCTCTGCGCATGTTCGATCGATTTGCATTGTTGCGCACAGGAGATGAAGGGCGATACGAGCCTGAACAACTCGGATAGTTGTTCCTCGAGACTTTTCGGATTCTTATCGCATATCGCATCCATGGACTGTTTGGCGAGGTTCTCCACGAATCCGGCTCTGTCGACCAAAGACGACATTGCTCTACAGATCTCGATGTTCGGAATACTGTATCTGTAGAGTGGCATCCCGTCGATCTGTTCCTTCATGCTTTCCGCCCTCAAGAAACCGGCCATCGACAGATACGAACAGACCTGTGACAGCCCCGCGGTCGGATCGGTCGCCTCCACGCGAGATACCATATGGTCGAATACTGTAACTACAGACCGATTCGGATTCTCGATAAGGTCCCTCAGGGCGTACAGTGGAACAGCTCCGAAGGATGTTATGACATCGTCCGATAACCTCCTTGAAAGACCGGCTTCGCTGTCTCCATTCAAAAACGCCATGACCCCTGACGGATCCAACATATCGGCAGCCCCTATGCGGAATCCTCCGAACCTCCTCTCGATATCATCCACGTCTGCGGACGGTGATCCAGTCCCATCCGTCAAATCCTGAATCTCTTCGCGGGAAACCCCGAAAAACATCTCGGCCTCCCTGTTCTCGATTCCGCACAGGCAGTAGCTGTCGAAACCTCCGAACATTCCTGTCCTGAGGGACGGCATCTCTGCGAATATGGCTCCGAATAGCATGTCGGTATTGTGCTTGAACGTCTGTTCCATGAATGTCCCGATGAGGGACGAAACCTCGAGGTAACGATCCTCCGTCTGGATGTCCCTGAAACATGCATCATAATCGTCTATCAGGACAATCGGTTCTTTGCCATGGACATGTTCGAGTATGTCGCACAGCCATCTAACAGACATCCATAACTTGGCACGATTCAATCTTAGTTCGAGACAGTCCTCGATGAACCGTTCGTCAACATCGTGCAATCCTTCCAATCCGCTGAAAGGGCGGAAAGCTTCCGCCACCGCCACAGATAGATCGTATTCGAGATCGTCACCCAATCCTCCGAGGTCCAATCTTATCACAGGGATGGTGTTCCTCAGCCGTGCGGCTACCTGATCATTTTCCACCTGGAGTCCCTCGAAAATATCCGGTTCGCCGGCATATTCCACGTTGAAGAAACGGTCGATCATCGAGAGGTTGAGCGTCTTCCCGAAGCCGTGCGGTCTGGCGAACATGAACCTCTTCCCGATATTCCTGCAGAGATGCGAGATCAGCGGCGTCTTATCGACGAACCGGTACCCTCCGGTGACCAGTTCCGCGAAATCGCTCACTCCGACAGGATAATCGGCGGAAACCATAACATTACATATCCATCTGTCGGAAATACCTTTTCATTTGACATTGTATAATGGCAATGTGGAGCTCCCCAACGCCTTTATCCCATACCGTCAATCATCCTCCATGGAATGGGCAGACACCACCATCCGCGGATTCACCGCGAAACAGACCGAATCTTCTCAGGAGGCTTCCTGAATGGCCGACAGGCGCTGCCCGTTCTGCGGAGAGCTCGTCCCGTCCAACAGCGTGACCTGCCCCAAATGCTACAAGAAGATCCCGGCGGACTACCAGCCGGAACCCGTTCAGCCCAAGCAGGCGAAGAGGACGAACCGCAAGGTCGCCCTGATCCTCGGCGCCGTCCTCGGCCTGTTCGGATTGCTGGGCATGGGTCAGCTGTTCAGCGGACGCTACAAGAGGGGAGCGATGTTCCTCATCGTCGGACTGATCTTCTTCATCCCGGCGGTCATCCTCACGTTCATCATCCCGCTGATCTCGTGGGTGCTGGCCGTGCCGCTTTTCGTGATCTACGCGATCCTCTACCTGGCCGCTCTCGCCGATCTGGTCATCGACGCCACGTTCCTCGGAATGGTGAGACGATCGGGCGAGACCCCTGCGCCTGAGCTCCATCAGGACCGACGAGGCCATCTGCGCGAGATGGATGGCGTGCATCCCGTCCCCGACGCATGCCGGATCCCCGGGGCACAATGAGGAATAGGCGAGACGTATGAGCTCGTGCTCCTTCTCCGGAGGTCCTTTCAGCTCCGGAGGCAGACGGACGGATATCGAGGGCAGGAGGGTCAGCTCCCTGGCTGAATCCCAGGGTTCGAAGCTCAGGAACCTTCCGAAGGTGCTGCCGACGTTGTATGATGTGCACTCCTTTCCGAACACGGCCTTCTGGAAATCCTCCACCACACGGGAGATGTCGCTGCCGGCGTAGAGGTCCTCGGGCTCGATGCCGTGGTTGGCCTGCATGTAATCCAGGGGATCCTTCCCCAGATCCTTCGGATCGAGGAACACGCCGTCGTTGTAGACGGTCTCGAAATCCGACCCGTCTCCGAAGACCCTGCATACCGCGATCTCGGCGACGGAATCGTTCGGATATCCCTTCGGACCGGTGGCTGCGACCTCGACCACGTAGACATCGTCCATGACGCGTCATGGACCGCCTCGGATATTGGTTTTCCGTTGTGACTGAAATGCAACAATTACAGACATTACTCGCATTACCGACATTACAAACGATATTTCTTATAACGACGGGCCATCATCATCTCGTCGCACTGACGGAAAGGGATGAGGATGAGGCTGCTGAAATCGATAGATGAGATATACGATGAAGTGAAGGATTACGGGCTGGTCATAACCAACGATGTGGCGCTGGAGACCGCTCTGAATGCCCGCATAACCACGGCCCGCATCGGCAAGCTCGCGTCCACCCCCCGTCATATAGTCCAGCAGCTGGGTCCCGCGATCCTGGGGAAGCCGTTCCTTTCCGATCTGGAGCTCATCGCCGCCGTCTCGCAGGAGACGGGATGCGGATTCAGGCAGGTGTACAGCGAGATCCTCAACTTCAGGGAGATCCGGAAGTACACCGAGGAGGTCCGCACGTACCTCAACACCTCCAATTCCAAGAAGATCTACTACTCGTACTCCGCCATGCCCACCCTGGAGAAGGCCATGTCCCTCTTCGACCCGGACGACGAGAGGGTGAGCTGGTTCTTCCAGAAGCAGGGGAGGGTTGCCGTCGTCGGGGTCGACCTGTTCGACGACCTGGACAAGCACTGCATCCCGCTGGATGCCGATATCGTCGAAATCTTCAAAGACGGGGATTTCTCCATGGGAACCATATACGAGGTGGGGAACGACCACACCCTGGCAGAGAACGCCGTGGACCTCATCGAGAAGGAGCGTGCGACGGACTACGCCATCGTGATGAGCGCCTCCGACCCCATAGCCGATTCCGTGCGTGCTTCGCTCTACCGCCGCGGCATCCCGTTCGTCAACAGCCTGAACGTCAAGGACCTGGCGCAGATCAGGGACTACATCGGGTTCCTGAACCTCGCCCTCAGCTACCGCACCGTCCGCGTCAAGGCCGTGAAGGAGATCTTCTCCGGCTACAACGGGTTCTTCAAACCCGGCCGCGAGGAGTACCTGCTGTGCAAACAGAACGCCGACGACATGCGCGAACACGCGTACGACCTGAAGGAGTGCATGCGTTCCATAGTGGAGGACGGCATGACCTTCGGACAGGTCAGGGACATCGTCTGCAACCGCCAGAACCGCCCCCAGGTCACCATGCTCCTGGAGGAGCTCGGCGTCACGGATTCCCTCGTCACCCCCGACCGCGTCGCCGAGGTCCGCTTCGCAGTGGAGAACGTCCAGGAGCTGAAGCACAACGAGCAGATCCCTGAGGACGAGCTCAGAGGAGTGCTCCTGGCCGACTGCAAGAACTCCGTCTACGTCGACAGGCCCGTGGTCATCTACCTCGGTATGGAGCAGGAGTGGAACATCCCCGTGGTCGGTCGCAGATACATCGACGCGGAATCGGAATCCGACAAGAACGCCATGCGCCTCGAGGCCCTGGTCCAACAGGGTCAGTGCAGGGTGTACTGCGTCAACGTCAACAAGAAGGGCAAGAAGGCCAGGCCCTCCCTCACGTTCGACAACATCGACGGCAGGTCCTGCGATTCGTTCGATGCCCTCGGCGACGTGATAAGGGGAAGATGGGCCGTCCCGATGCAGCAGACCGAATACGTCCGCGGAACGGAGATGATGGACGACACCCTCGAATTCGACGACCCGTTCTCCAAATCCACCCTGAACGCCTACGCCGCATGTCCCAGGAGGTACATGTTCCACGACCTCCTGCCCAGTCCGGACAAGACCTATACGGAATTCGGGAACCTGATCCACGAGTTCGCCGAACTGTACTGCACCCACGGGGACGTGGTCCGCGAGATGGGTGTCGAGGCATTCACCACGATGATCTCCGACAGGTATGCGGGTCTGTCGACCCCGCTGATGACCGATCTGGACGTCGATAGGATCCGCATCGCCATGACCAACGTCATGCGCTACATCGACCGCTACGGGATACAATGCACCCTGGACTCGTCGAACTCCTCCAAGAGCAGGCCCAACAGGTTCCTCCAGGAGCTCGGATTGGACGGGACGAGCACATGCTGCGAGACCGACCATCGGTCGTCCAGGAACCCCATCCACGGGGTGTTCGACCTCATGTGGGGCGATGTGGTGACCGATTACAAGACCGGGAAGGGCAAGACCCTGTCGGAGATGATGAAGAACATGGAGTTCCTGGACATCTCCGAACAGCCGGAGTTCCAGCCCCTGATGTACCTGGCCCTGGCTTTGGAGACCGAGGGGAGATGCGGCGGATTCAACCAGTTCTACGCCATGGACAACGACGTCGAATCGGTCTCCCCGGATTTCGACATCTCGAGGAACGTGCGCTCCGTCAGACTGTCCGATCTCGATGCCAGGAAGTACATCCTCGAGACCTCCGAAGGGGAGGCCCTCATCGAAGGCATGGTCAAGAACGAGTTCAAGCCCCGGACGAGATCGATATTGGATACCATAGCATCCTGCGCCCCTCCCGATCCGATGACATGGAAAGACGACGAAGCCCTCATCGCGGCTTTGCTCAAGGTCGTCGGCAAATCCGGTGCGGATTCCAACGTCAAGGAAATCAGGACCGTCATCGGATACGTCGCCGAAGCGGTCTCCGGAGGGATGCTGGTGTCCGGCGAATGCCTGACCGTCCCTCTGGGCACCCTGAAAGGCTTCCTGGAGTTCGTCGACCGGATGCACACGGCCATGGTCGAGGGCAGGACCACCGACCTGCCGGCCAGACCCGCTCCGAGGATCAAATGCGAGGACTGCGACTACTACATGGCCTGCACGCGCTGCAGGATCGGCGTCGGAGGAGGCGATTCCGATGAGTGACCTCAACGACAAGCAGAAGCTGATCGCGGAGACGCTGGACGGGATGGTCATCGTGGATGCGGGTCCCGGCACGGGCAAGACGCACACGATCGTCCAGAGGTACGTGAACCTCATCTCGAGGGAGGATGTCACCCCCAGGGACGTCCTGATGCTCACCTTCACGCGCAACGCCGCCACCGAGATGGAGGAGCGCATAAAGGCGAGCCTGTCCCCCGGGAAGGGCTGCGACGAATCCTACTACAAGCAGGTCCAGGTCAGGACCTTCGACGCGTTCTGCCTGTCCGTGGTGATGGAATCCCCCGAGGATGCCGGAAGGCTATTCGGCATCGAGGAGAAGCTGACCCACTCCGCCCGGCTGGTGGAGAACGAGACCCTCAACAAGAGGTTCTTCGGTGCATTCATGGACGACTTCCTCGACAGCCGCGGGGAGGACTACGGCGATTGGGCGGTCATCGGATCGAGGTACCCCCTGGAGGTGTACAAAATCGTGAACCGCCTGATGTCCCGCGGGATCTATCCGATTAAGAGCGGATGGTTCGGCGGCAACGACGGCGACGACCTCTACGGCGATACGAGGGAGCTGCTGGACAAGCTGTCCTCGAACAACGTCCTGACCTCCAAGAGGAAGAAGAGCACGGACGTCGCCAAGGCGTACAACAAGATGCTCGGCGAGATGAACGGGTACGACCCCCTCCCGACCCCTGAAACACAGGAGGTCCTGGCCGTCGATCTGCTTAAGGACGCCACGAACGACGACCGCGGGGGACTGATCCGCTTCATCCACGACGTCTATTGGCATTACATCCGCAGATGCATCGCTCAGGACCGGCTCACCTTCGGCGTCAACGCCATGCTGGCCTTCTCGATCCTCTACGAGAACAAGGACGTCCGTTCGGTGAACTCCTTCGACTACATCATGATCGACGAGTTCCAGGACACCAACGCCGCCCAGCTCATGCTCTCCCTGATGATCCTCAAGAAGCCGAACCTGTGCGTGGTCGGCGATTGGAAGCAGGGCATCTACGGATTCAGGTTCGTGTCCGTAGAGAACATCCTGGAGTTCGAGAGGAGGGCCGTGATGCTGAGGGATCTCCTCAACTCCGACCTCCAGCGCGTCCCGTTCCGCATCCCGGAGCCCATCTCGCTGGAGCTCGATACCAACTACCGCTCCTCGCAGAGGATAATCGACGAATCGTTCAGATGCCTGACCCTCAAAGGCGCGGAGAAGGAGCCCCTGGATGCGGATGAGATAGAATCCCGCATGGTCAGGCTCAAGGCCCACCGCGACGGGGACATCGGTGAAGACACCGGCATCAGATACGTCAAGACCGGATCCAAGGACGAGGAGGCGGATGCGGTGTCGCGCTGCATACGCGAATACGTCGGTTCCGGAAGATACCGCGTCATCGAGAAAGACGGATCCTCCAGGCCGATGATGCTCAGGGACATCGCCGTCCTGTGCCGCACAGGGAACGGATGCAGGGCCGTGGTCGACAAGCTGACCGCCGACGGGATATCCGCCTATCTCCAGGGGGATGTGGAGCTCATGTGCACCCGCGAGGGGAAGCTGGCCCTCGCATGGCTGCGCTTCGTCAACAACATCCGCGACCCATGGGGGTACGTGCCCATCATGGCCGACAGGGGATACACGATGGTGGAATGCGAGGCCGTCAGGAACGATCCGAACAAACTGCCGGAGGAGATCAGGAAGCAGGGGAAGGCCCTCTACAACAAGAGGCGCAGGGTGACCGACCTCCTGACGTCGATATTCACCTGGTACGGCATAGACAACGACGTCTCGCAGACGATCATCAACATCCTGTCCAGCCAGCACAGGGGCTCGCTGCTCACGATATCCGACCTGATCACCGTGATCGAGGACGACATCTCGTCGAAGCCGAAGACCACCTATCCTGTGGAGACGGACCTGGATTCCGACGCCGTCATAGTGATGACGATGCACCGCGCCAAGGGGTTGGAGTATCCTGCGATCATCATCCCCTACGTGGACAAGAGGACCATGCCGTCGACCATGGGGGACAGGTCTGTGCTCACGTTCGACGAGTTGCGGGGGATCCGCAGCAAGGAGGTCGTCGGGCATTTCGACGGCTATTCCAAGATCTGCAAGTCCTGGCGCACCGAATTGACCTCCGTGGCGAAGGATACGGACTACGACGAGGAGCGCCGTCTGATGTTCGTCGCGGTGTCCCGCGCCAAGCAGTACGTGACCGTGATATCCGGACCCGATGCGTCCCAGTTCATGAAGGGCCTCTCGGGGGAGAACTACTCTGACATCGAGGACTTCGAACTCGTGCTGGAATCCGCCGATTCGTCCCGCATCGAGAAGCCCGCCATACCGGAATACGCCCCCAGAACGCCGACCTGCGGCGTCCACGGGATAATGAGGCTGGAGTTCGAGGACGGTCAGGGCGGGATGGCCGAGGTCGACGAGAAATGCGGCAAAGGGAAGGAGTACGGCACCGCGGTGCACAACGAAGCGCAGATGATGCACTACGGATGCCCGCCCTCCGGCAAGTACCCCGAATCCGAATACATCCAGGATTCCGTGCTCTCGAGGGAGAGGATGCCGGGACACCTCGCATCGTACTCCGAGATTGACTGCACCCTTCCCGTATGCGGCGGGAAGTACATCCTCAAAGGGACCATCGACCTGCTGATGGTCTTCGAGGACCGCATCGAGGTCCACGACTACAAGACCGACGTCACGGACAGGTTCCAGGGCGAATACGAGTTGCAGCTCTCGGTCTACGCACGCGCCGCCGAGGCGTACTACAAGGGACTGCCCGTCAGATGCTACATCGACTACGTCTCCCAGGGGAAGACACGCGATTTCGATCCATTGCCGATGGAGAAGATAGACGAGAGGGCCGAGGTCGAGGTCCCGAAGAGACTGGAGAGCCCTGCATCCTGACGGGACGGAAACCATATTGAATGGGCGGGATCAGAGCCCCGCTCATTCAGATTTCATTATCGCTCATTTTCACGGCGATTTTTTCACAACGTTAATTATGATATGATTTTAAATATGATGAAGTAAAAAATTTTCATTTCCAATGTTATGTTGCGAAATTCAATTATCTCTCATTTTCATTTTGCATAACATTGTACAACTATGTGCATTTTTATTCAACTAAATAATTCGGTACTCTTGACGAACCCCTAATATATCCCACCATGTTCGGACGTATATGAATGGACTGACCTCGCAAGAGGTGGCCGAACGCAAGGCCCAGGGACTCGTCAACGATGCCGAGGTCCGCACAAGCCGCACCTACACGGATATCTTCGTGAAGAACGCGTTCACTCCGTTCAACATCGTTCTGTTCATCCTCGGAATCCTGCTCCTGATCTGCAAGGAGCCGGTCAGCGCCGTCTCGGCCACGGGGATCATCATAGTAAACATCCTGATCTCCACGATCCAGGAGATGCGCGCCAAGCGCAGGCTCGACAAGATCACCCTGCTTACCAGACCGAAGGTCACCGTACTCAGGGACGGAGAGGAGAAGGAGATTGATCAGAGCGAGGTCGTCAAGGACGACATCGTCATCCTGAAGGCGGGCGACCAGGCCGTCGTGGACGGCATCATAGAGGAATGCAGGTCCCTGGAGATGGACGAATCCCTCCTGACCGGCGAATCCAGCACTGTCAGGAAGAAGGCAGGGGACACCATCTATTCCGGTTCCAACTGCGTCACCGGGCAGGCGTACTACAAGGTCACCGAATTCGGCATGGACTCCTACGCGTCCAAGATGCTCAGCAGCGCCAAGGAGTTCACCTCCAAGAGGACCCCGCTGCAGATCGAGACCGGTACGGTCACCAAGTTCCTGATGGCCATCGCCGCCATCCTGTTCCTCCTGACGATCGTCAAGTCGATCCTCATAGACTCCAGCATCGCCCAGACCCTCGAGGTCTTCGTGCTCTGTCTCGACGTGGTCCCCATAGCGCTGTTCCTGCTGATCACCCTGACATACATGATCGCGGCCATGCGCATGGCCGATTCGGGGGTGCTCCTGCAGAGGTCCGGCTCCGTCGAATCCATCAGCCACGTGGACACCGTATGCATGGACAAGACCGGGACGATAACGACCAACAAGCTCCGCTTCGAGGACGCCAGGGATCTGATACCATCCGACGAGGCGTCGCATCTCATCGCCCTGTTCGCCTCCGCCACCGGAAGCAGGAACAGGACCGTCGAGGCCCTTTCGGACCATTACGGCACCGTCGATGCCGAGCTCGTCGAGGAGATCCAATTCTCCTCCGAGAGGAAGTACAGCGCCGTCCGCGTGAAGGACGGGGACGGGGAGGTCGTCCTCTACATGGGCGCCTGGACCTCGCTGTCCTCCCATGTCAAAACGGACGAGGACATCCCCGGAATCATCGAGGCCGAATCCCGGAAGGGGCTCAGGACCATCATCGTCTGCAAGGGCGCCGATGCCCCCCTCTACGGGCCGGACGGCGAACCCGTGCTCGTCGATATGACGCCAGTCTCCATCATCTCCATAAGGGACGAGGTCAGACCCGACTGCCGCGACACCATCCAGGTGTTCCTGGACAACGGCATGGAATTGAAGGTCATCTCCGGCGACGACCCTGTGACCGTGGATTCCCTGTTCAGCATCGCCGGCATACCCGGCGAGAGGAGGATAGTCTCCGGACCCGAGCTCGATGCCATGGGTCCCGAGGAGTTCAAGGAGGCCGCCCTCGGATGCAACATCTTCGGCAGGATGAAGCCGGAGAACAAGGGGCGCGTCATCGAGGCCCTGAAATCAGAAGGACGCTACGTGGCCATGATCGGGGACGGCGTCAACGACGTCAAGTCCCTCAAGACGGCACAGGTCGGCATCTCGCTCCAATCCGGGGCCGGCGCGGCACGCGGGGTCTCGGACATGGTCCTGGTGGACGACAACTTCTCCGCCCTCCCCAAGGCGCTGGTCGAAGGAAGGCGCACGGTGTCGGGCATGAGGGACATCCTGAAGCTGTACCTCACCCGCAACTTCACCCTCGCGATACTCTTCATCGCGCTGTTCATCCTCTTCGGGAACATCCCGATGCTTCCGATCCAGAACACGTTCTACGCGTTCATCTCCGTGTCAGTCATGGCTTTCTTCATGACCATCTTCGCCAAGCCGGACGAGAACAAGGAGCTGATACTCCCGGATGTCCTGCGGTACTGCATCCCGTCGTCGATAATGATCGCCGTGTTCGCGCTGCTGGTCTACGGGACGGTGTGGTACTGCGTCGGCAACGGCATCCTCGACCTAGGCGACATCGATGTGGACCACTACGCCTGGCACGGCTCCGGGGCCTGCGAGATCGCCGCCAGGACGGCCATGGTGCTGTTCGTGTCCATAGCCGGACTCTTCCAGATATTCATCATCTGCCCCAGATGGAAGTTCATATCCGTCGACGGCAGGACCAACAAGAGCCTCGTGCCCGGCCTGATCACCCTTCTGATCCTCGTGCTGGTCACCGTGATGTTCCTCTACTGCCCTGTGGTCGCCACCGACCTCGTGGGTCTGGTCCCGCTCCCGCTGGAGGGATATATCTTCGTCATCGCGATGATCGCCGTCCTCCTGGTGCTTGAGGTGTTCGTCCTGAGGGTGAACGTCTTCAGGCACCTCATCGAGAGGTTCGAGGCCTACTACATGAAGAAGCTGGAAGAGGAGTACAGCAAGGGGGACGTCTCGGTCATAGAGGACGGACCCATCCTGAACTTCGGAAAGGACTGAGATCAGGGTAGGTAGCGGCCGTCCCTGTTCAGGGCGAGCATGAGGTACGAGGCCATCCTCGCGTCCGACAGGGCGCGGTGGTCCTGGACGCCGTGGATCCCGGCGGGGTCGCCCTCCACGATCTGCGCGTACGCGTAGTCCAGCTTGGGATACTTGTAATCGCATCCGTAGTACTCGCTGGGGATCTTGCAGACGTCCTTGGCCGCCTTCATGATGTCCATGCACTCCACGAACCATCCGCGCATCGACCACGGCTCCTCGTAGAGGAACTTGCCGAAATCGTATCCCGTGTTGTAGGCTGTCACGGCCTGCTTGCGGAGGATGCGGCGCACATCGGCGATGACGCTGAGCGCGCGCGGGGCCTCCTCGACCATATCCAGCGTCATATCGGTGTTCTCGAAGATCCACGCGTTGCGGAGGTAGTCGTCCCATTCCGACGTGTCGTAGCCGAGAACCGAGGAATACAGGTCCTCGACGGTCCCGTCGGTCAATGACACCTTGCAGATGCCGACGTCCACGACGAGGTCCCTCGGAGCCCCTTTGAGACCCGTGGTCTCCGTATCCAGGACGAGGACCCACTCCGGAGACGGGTCGTCGCTGACGGCCCTGTAGGCTTCGCCCTTCGCCGTCTTGACCCTCTCGTACGTCATGAATCCGTCCATGCACGTGCATCCCGAAGCCACACATAATATCTACCGATGCCTGACCCCGAGCGTGAGGTACCAATCCGTGAGGGAGGCGGAGTTCGTCTCCCGTCCCAACAGGTTCGTGGCCGTCGTGAAGATGGACGGCATCGAGACGAAGGTCCATGTGAAGAACACGGGGCGCTGCAGGGAGCTGCTGGTCCCGGGAGCTAAAGTGATCCTTTCGGATTCGAAGGACCCGTCGAGGAAGTACAGGTACGACCTGATCGCCGTGTACAAGGGGGACCTGCTGGTCAACATGGACTCCCAGGCGCCCAACAGAGTCTTCGCGGAATGGGCGCCGACCTGCGGTCTGTTCGGATCGGACCCGAAGGTCCATCCGGAATCCGTCCACGGAGACTCGAGGTTCGACTTCCTGATCGAATCCGACGAGGGGACCACCTACGTGGAGGTGAAGGGGGTGACGCTGGAGCACGACCGCTTCTGCAGGTTCCCGGACGCGCCCACGGAAAGGGGGCTGAAACACCTGAGAGGGCTGCAGAGATGCGTCAAAGAGGGTCACGGCGCATGCGTGGCGTTCGTGGTGCAGATGCAGGGGATGATGGGATTCGGACCGAACTACGTCACCGATCCCGACTTCTCCGCTGAACTGGAGAAGGCGTCGGAGAACGGCGTGCGCATCCTCGTCCTGGGATGCGACGTGACCGAGGATTCGCTCCGGATCTCCTACGGTATCCCCCTCGAGTTCGGTCACTCGTAATCGGACTCGTCGTCCTTCTTGGTGTACCCGCTGGGGTCCTGCTCCTGGAGGACCTTGATCATCCTGATGTAATCGCCCACGGCCTTCTCCTGGTCGCTGATCATCTGATGGACCAGGTAGATGTTCTTCATGGTCGGGTTGGCGTCGACGAACCTCCCGTCCTCGGGCTCGTCCTTCATCATGGCGATGACCATGGTCTTCATGGACTTGGTTCCCGCGCGGGTCTCCTCGTAGCTTATGACGGCGTTGAGGGCCGCCTCCCCGTAGGAGGTGGCGTTGAGGTATCTCATCGCGGCGTCGGCGATCTCCGGGTAGAACATGAAGTCCACATTCCCGATGAGCTTCTCGAAATCGTCCTTCAGCACGCTCTGGTAGTGGGCGTACCTCCGGATCTTCGAGATCCCCACGTCGGACACGAGTTCGGATGCGCCGTACATGTCCCTCATGTCCCTGACGGTGAACTCGGAATCCACCTTGAACTTGCGGACCGGCTTCCCGGCGGGGGTGATGACCATGTTCTTCCTCACCAGGTACATGTCTATGTCCGGGCTGGTCAGGCGGTGGTACCTGAGGATCTTCCTGGCCTCGTCCCTCTGGATGCGGGAATCCCTGTTGCGGTTGACCAGGGTGTCCAGGCACAGGACCACGATGAACATCGCCAGGATGTTGCATCCCATGTTGTAGAAGAAGTCCTTCTGCGACCACTCCCCCGGCAGGAAGAACCCGATGGCGAAGAAGATGGCGCTGGAGATGACGATGATGAAGAACGAGATCCACATGACGGAGTACTCGTGATGCTTCTCGATGCGGTCGGCCCTGGCCTTCTTGAATCCCGAATCCAGGACCTTGGCCGAGGATCCGACGGTATCCTTGAGCTTCCTGGCGACATCCAGCGACCTGTCCTTGACATCGGATGCGCTGGGGGCCTTCAGCGACCTGTCCTTACCGATCATAGCGAACACCTCGTCCTGAGTACATCCCTGATGGCTTCCTGAGTCTCCTCGGCGGGCATGGTGGTGTTCACCATGAACGTCTCGCACTGCGACAGGTACCTGCGGAAGAACTCCTCCCTGCGCTTCATGCGGGGCTCGTCGCGGAGCAGCTGGTGCGGGTTGCAGAAGTCGTGCTCCCTGAGGTAATCGAACGCCTCCCCGCACGATATCGGAACGACCCCTGCAGGGTAGGCGGGGTCCCTCCTGAGCAGGAACACGTAGCGCATGCGCGTCCCCCTGACCACGGAATCTGATCCGGCGACCCAGCGGACGTTCCCTATGCCCCTGCCCTTGTTGTCGAACCTGACGTCCTTCACCAGTGGCTCGTACTCCTTCCACACGTCGCCGATGTCGGCGTCGATGTAGCAGTTCTTCTCGGAACCCTCGACCCACGGCCTCCCGTTGCCGAATTGGACGAAATACCAATCGTCGGTGATCAGATGGGCGTGCTCGTTGCGCAGCAGGCCCCAGGATTGGGTGGTCTTGCCGGTTTTGGAGGGGGCGATCAATGTCACGCCGGCGCCGTCCATGTCGAGCGCTGCGCCGTGGACGGAGAAGACGGAATGGGCGTCCTCGAGGATGTTGCCCGCCATGCCGAGGGCGATGCTCTTCACCCATCCGTAGTAATCGAAGTTGAACAGGAACATGGTGCGTGTGGATACCTCGTATTCAGCGTGGAGGTCGGTATCCGGGTCGTTCAGGCAGAAGATCCTGGCGTGGGAGCGGACGCCGTCGGACATGTGGTAGAAGTTGTCCGACCACATGTCGATGTAATCGTGGTTCTCGGTGCAGAGGGTGATGCAGACGCCGTTGATGTCCGCCTTCATCGAGAACGTGTTCAGTTTGGAGCACCTCTCCCTCAGCTCCCTCGACCTGTCCTCATCTATCGTGATCAGCCTGTATGCCATGTTCCGTCCCCGGGGCGATATCGCAATGACTTGATATATCCCGCGTCCGGGGAACCGAAGGAGCACGAATCAACTCGAATTCCCGAGCTGGGATACCGGACCGAACATACCTGGTAAGAACCTCTGACCGGGAAACCCATTACCCCGGCATGTCCGGGGGCCCCGTGATTTCTCCACGTAATTCCCTTCACAGCACGGACCATGCGGCCGAGAGGGCATAGGGCTTCAGGCCAAGCTCCCGCCCCGGAACAGCGATCGGCATCCGTATCGGGTGGAAGTGAAACGGCTCGGGAATCCAAGATCGATCGGCGACGGCGCCGACGGTGCGCTTCTCGGAAACGGAGTCCGTCGGGACGATGACCTGCATCATCTGGTAGCGGGCACCCCATTCCGCCAGAGCGGCGAGGGCGGGAAGCACCGACATCCCCTTGGAGGATAGGGAGTATGTGACACTGATCTTGCGGTCCGTGCCGACGGTGCGGAGGATCATGCCGTCCTCCTCCAGCTCCTTGAGCTGCTTGGACAGGATCCTCGACGATATCTCGCCGATCCTGCGCTGGAGCTCGGCGTAGCGCATCGGCCCCTCCTTGAAGAGCAGGCACAGTATGGTGCACTTCCAACGTCCCTCGATCACCGACATGGCCGCATCTATGCAGCAGTCGTATCTGACGTTCGGATTGGCTTTGACTTGTTCCAGCAGACAGGCGCTATCTTCCGTTCCGTTCCCTCCGAGTGATGGTAACATTTGGTCGTTTAATAACATTATGTAGGCAAATACTTATATTGAAATTCAAATCAACCCCGTGGGTAAAACCATGTCGGAAGTCACAGCAATCATAGCATCTCCCAGGAAGAACGGCAACTGCCAGGCCATCGTCGGCAAGATGGTCGAGACCCTGAAGGCCGAGGGGAAGACGGTCGATGTCTTCAACCTCAACGGGATCGCCGCCAAGGGCTGCCAGGCCTGCATGGCCTGCAAGAAGGCCGGCAAGTGCGTCCAGAAGGACGACATCACGCCCATCCTCGATTCCATGAGGCAGAGCGGATCCATCATCCTCGCAACCCCCGACTACTTCGGACAGTCCTGCGCCCAGTACAGGATGCTCGAGGACCGCTTCTACGGGTTCGTCGGCATGAACGAGCAGGGACAGTTCGTCTCCAACCTCGGGGACGGGAAGAAGGTCGCCGCCGTCATCACCTCGGGATCCGGAGCCGGCGCCGAGAACATCGCCAACGGGATCAAGGGCGTTATGAGCGGATTCCTTAAGTGTGACGTCGTCGGTGTCATCGACTACAGGGAGGGTCCGAACGGACCCGCCAAGGACAACGCCGCCGTCCTCGCAGAGGCCGAGGCGCTGGCCAAGAAGCTCTGAAAAGGAGTTGAAAGGATGGGAAAGGCAATCATCTACGCAACGGGAATGACGAAGCACACGAAAGAGGTCGCGGAATACATGGCCCGCCAGCTCGGCGCGGACATATTCAACCTCAAGCAGATCACCAAGATCAACCTCGCCGATTTCGACACCGTCGTCTTCGGCACCGGCGTCCACGCGGGCAAACCGTACAAGCCGGTCAAGGAGTTCCTCGAGGCCAACCGCGACGCGCTGGCAGGGAAGAAGCTGTACCTGTTCATCGAGTGCATGTACAACGGCGAGAAGGGCGACGCTCAGCGCGACAAGATCGCAGAGGAGCTCGGCATCCCCGACGCGGTGTACTTCAACACCAAAGGCTGCGAGATGAACGAGGCCGGTTTCCCCGTCGCCGTCGACGAGTTCGTTTCGAGGCTCTGATCCGATGCATATCGGCCTCCTGGCGATCTACCTGGTCATCAACGTCATCGTCTTCGCGATGTACGTATGGGACAAGCACAAAGCCAAGAACTCGCAATGGCGCACCAAAGAATCCACCCTGCTCCTCGGGGCCCTATTCGGGCCCTGGGGGGCGGTCATCGGGATGAAGCTCGCGCACCACAAGACGCTCAAGCCGAAGTTCAAACTCGTCTACGTCTTCCTGGTGCTGCACATAATCCTGATCGCGTACCTCTGGTACCGCGGATACTTCTGAAACACATTCAAACGGCCCTCCGGGGCCGTCCTTCCACTTTCATCCGTCACGATCCGCTGTCCGAAGGTCCGCCTTCCTGGCATCCCCTTTAAAGTCCACTCGCCGATTCCGGAACGGTTGTACACCAGGAGGATCAAGGTTTGAAGCACAGAATAATGACTGCGGCCCTTTGCATGATGATGCTCCTCTCCTGCATCACTATCGCGACGGCCGGCTCCTCTTCCGGAACCGATACCGTCGTCGTGGAACAGGAGACGGGCGATGCATGGGGCATAAGCGCCGAAATGGATGAGGCTGACATACTCGGCATGATCAACGAGATGATCGCCGACTTGACGGGCACGAGCCTGAAATACACTTCACTCGAAGATGCGGTGAACAGCATCCTCAACGGCCTCGGATATCAGAGCGATCTGACGGACATCGGATTCTCCGCGAAGGCATATTCCATCGCGGAGGTGACCGGAAAAACAGCGGACGGCTATACCGTCTCCTGCGACTCGGTCGCATCCGTGAGCCTCGGCTTGTCCGGGACGGTCAGCGTTACCGACGACTACGGCGACGTCGAGACTTTGAAGACGGACGGTCTGGACGTCTCGCTCTACATGACATCCAGCTCCGAGATCCAGACGGACGGCGACTTCGCATTGAAGAGCTGTAGGTCGGACATCACGATGAAACTCGACATAGACGGCAAGGCCAACATCGTTCTCACCGGGGACGAGCCGGAGCTCGTCGAAGCCATGCACGATCTGGATGAGAATGTCGTTATGGCGATCGAGATGTCCCTCCAGCCCTACGAGCCCGTGACCATCGTTCCGACCGACGGGATGGACATCGACCAGACGGTCAAGGTCCGCACCACCGTCGATGCCGTGATCACATCCACTTTCCCCATCGACGGCTCTACCAGCCATCAGTACAGGAATTCCGATGTCGAGGAGATCGAATGGAAGGCCGATGTCTCCCAGGCCGGGTACTTCCTGAAGATCGTTCCCGATATGGACGGATCCGATGTCCCCACGGGGATCGGGGACGCATTCTACTACACCTATCCCTTCGAAGCCCACCCCGAAATCCCAACGAGCATCCTCGTCGGAGACAGCCTGAAGCTGGATGACGCGGGAAAGAAGACGGTGAAGGATAAGATCGCCGAGGAGAGGAAGGACAACGACCCGTCCTTCGCCGGCGAGCACACCGTGACGTTCATGGACAGGGACGGCGGCATCCTGAAGGAAATCAAGGTCGCCGACGGGGCCACCTCGCAGTTCCCCACGGACTACTACCCCGTCAAGGAATTCAGCGGATGGGTGACCACGGACGGAAGCCTCTGGAAGGAGGACTACAAGGTCAGGAGCGATCTCACGCTCATCCCCGTCTTCGCACAGATCGTTGCGGGGGATGCTCCTGGATACTCCGACTTCAGCGAATCGGGGATGGCCGCATGGATACTGGACGTGAACGACGATGCGAAGCTCAGGACCGTCATCGACAATGACCTGATTTCCGGCGGCGAGGTACTGTTCGTGAACGTGTTCGACGGAGACGGCGTCCTGGCCTATCAGTGGTGTCTTTCCGGGAACTCGGCTTCCGAAGGCATGATAGTGCCTCTGGTTCAGGCCGCCGACATTCCCGGCGAGCTAAAAGACATCGCGAAGGACGGGAAGGCCCTCTATCTGGACTTCTCCGCATCCGGGGACATGCCCGCGAACACCTCGTTCAAGTACTGCGTGAAGGACCTGTTCTCCGACGGGGACAACATCTCCGTGTACCATGTGAACGAGATCTCGGGCGAGGCGGAATACACCGGGAAGGCCGTCGTCAAGAACGGATACGTCGTGATGCCGCTCCCGGAATGCTCCTCGTACCTGCTCGTGCAGGATTCCGACGGCGGCGATGGGGGCAGCAACAATGCGATGCTCCTCCTGGCAGTTGCGATCGTCATCGTCGTGCTGGTCGCGGCCGTCCTGTACATGAGGTCGAAGAAGGCCGGATCCTCCTGAGACGGGGATAAGAAGAAACCGTTTCGAGCCCGGTCCCGGATATGGGGCCGGGCGATCATTCATCAAGAAAACGGGCCGGATCGCTTGAACCCGCGGGATCCCGGCTTCGGTACGGATCGAGACCGTGCAGCTTCCTGACGTCGGTCTCCATCCCGGGCTGTCCGAGGAGAACCACGCGGCTGTCCTCACGCTCGTTGATGATCTGCATCCCGATCCTGTCGCCAAGCTGCCTGGAGAAGTCCTTGATCTCAGCGAACGACGGCATGCAGTCTATAGACAGCCTGGTGCGGGAACCTCCGACGAACACGTATCCCTTCGGTTCCACGAGATCCGGGTCGGCGATGCGGTCCAGCGCGGCGTACTCGTCGAGCCATCCGAAGTTCTCGTTCTTCACCAGCGTGTGACGGATCACCGTGCGTGTGTCCAGGGAGGGCAGGAGCTCCAATGTGCGCATGATGCGCTCCCATCCGTCCGATATCTTGGGACGGCAGACCCTCCTGTACACCTCGGGATTCGGGGCGGCTACGGTGACGTACAGCTGCATCGGCAGGACGTCCAGCTCCTCGAGCCTCTCCGGGTACGTCCCGTTGGTGACCATGAACGTGGTCATCCCGCGGCTGTGGCATTCCCTGAGGAAATCCGACAGGTACGGGTAGGTGATCGGCTCCCCGGCGAGGGAAATCGCTACCTGGTCGGGATTGTTCGCTTCCTCGAACATCCTCTTGTCGCAGCGGGGGTCCCCCTTGAAACCGGAGACGAGCTTCCTCTGCTGCGCGATGAGATTGTCGAGCATCTCCTTAGGCTCGGCCCAGTCGCGGACCTCGAAATCGTGCTCCTGGACCCTCCAGCAGAACGTGCAGCGGTGGCTGCACTCGTTGATGGCGGGGGTCATCTGAAGGCAGCGGTGTGAGCGGATGCCGTAGAAATCCTGCTTGTAGCAGTGCCTCTCGTGGAGCATGCTCTCCTTCATCCAATGGCATAGCTTCACGGCCGAATGGTCGTTGTAGAGCCTGTACTGCTGCTTGATGAGGAGATCGCGGTAGCCCTGGTCCATCGTGACGTCCCATCCCGTACTGGCATATCAATCCGCGCATGACGCGGGAATCTCAGAAATCGAACAGGCTGCGCTGGGCCTTTGGCTTCGCGGGTGCCGGAGCGGGTTCCGGAACGGGATCGGGCACGGATATCGGGGGGTCGATGCGAGGGGGCTCCGATGCCGGGACGCTCTTCGTAACGGTCCTGCGGGCCTCGATGATCCCCTCCGCCGATGCGATGGCGGCCTTGACCTCCTTGGAATCCGCCTTCTTCCCTATCAGGAATCCCAGCTCGTTCTCGTCGAGCATCAGGTCCGCGGCGATCTCCGCCCTCAGCTCCGGATCCTTGGTCGCCATCTCGGAGAGGTACGGGATGACATCGGAATCCGCCCTCCCGGCGGTGCAGTGCATGAACACGGCGATCTTCATCTCGAGTGAGGATTTCGTCCCCCTGACCGACCTGCTGCGGGACATCTTGGTCATGTACGCGGGGAACCTCATCCTGTCCCTCCCGGTCTTATCGGTCATCCTGGCCGACGACAGGCCCATCGACATGTGGTCCGATGCGTAGGACCAGAATCCGTAGTACTGGCGCCTGCCGGCCCTTCCGAGGAATACGGCGGAGCGGGAGAGCTTGTCGTATCCCCTGACGAGGTCCCCGGCATCGATGTACTCCGACGGGAGGTTCTCGTCTATCCACAGCAGCTTCGTGGCGGGCTCCTCGTCGACCTCCATGACGGCGCGCCTGGCCTTCATGGGGTCCTTGCTCCTGAACACCGCGGAAAGCATCCCGAACAGGTCCGTGCGGGAGTCCCTGCGCGACAGGTTGTCCGACATGTCGGTGGTGACCGAATCCTCGCCTATGGCCATGGATTCCAGGTTGCGGATGGCCGCGCGCATGTCGCCCGAAGCGTTCTCGGCGATGGTCTCCATGGCCTGGGGATCCACCTCGACACCTTCGTTCTCGGCTATCCTGTAGAGGGCCTTGGCGATGGTTGACGCCTGGGGGCGCTTGTACGTTATCTGGAGCGTCTTGGTCTTGATGGCGCTGCTCTTCCTGCTCAGACCGTAGAAATCGTTGACTATGAGGATCACGGGCTGCTTCGTGGTGGATATCAGCTCGTTCACGGCGGGGATGGCCCCGCGGTCGTTGTTGCCGAAGAAGTTGTCCGCCTCGTCGAGGATGATGAGCTTCCTTCCCCCGGAACCGGCGTCTAGGTACGAACCGTCGGAATCGAAGGTGTTGAACTGGGATCCCCTTACGGCGATCCCCTCGATGGCGGAGCCCTTCCTCTGATCGGAGGCGTTCATCTCCACGACGCCCCAGCCCATCTCCCTCGCCAATGCCTCGGCGGAGGTGGTCTTGCCGACGCCAGGGGGCCCCATGAGGACCACCGCGCGCATCGGAGGGATGCCCGATTCCCAGGACTTCGCCCATTCCCTCAACGCATTGACGGCCGAAGGATTCCCGAGGACCCCGTCCAGCGTCTGCGGGCGGTACTTCTCGGTCCAGTCCATTCAATCGTCCCCCGAGGAGTACACCACCCTGAAGATGTCCATGGACTGATAGAAGAACACCAGGAGATCGAGTATCATCACGGTCATGTTGGCGCTGGAGAGCTGCCATCCGTTGAGGTACCACAGGATGATCGAGATGCCCAGGAACATGCATCCCCTGGAGTACTTCTTCATCACGATGTGCCCCAACCCGAATATGTTGAAGAATCCGGGGAGGATCGCGAGGATCAGTGCGAGGTTTCCGTTCTTCCTCATGCGGGGGAAAGGCATCGGCATCACGGGCTGCGGATTGAGCTTGGAGCCGCAGCTCCCGCAGAACTGGTCCATGCGACCGATCGGCTGGCCGCACTGCGGACAGACGCGGGAGGTCATGCCCGAATCGTCTACCACGTAAGACTTGTCCTTCATGCAGCCGCAGCGGGGGCAGAAATCCATGCCCTCGTCGATCTGAGCCCCGCATTCCCCGCAGATGTGCTTCATTCCACCACCGAACCTCTGAGATGCATCCTGTAGATGCCGTCAGAGCATTCCACGCATATATCCTCGCCGAATAGATCCGAGATGTTGGCATCGGTCAGGAGCTCCTCCTTGGGCCCGTCGGCGTGGACCCTGCCCTTCTTGACCATGACGACCCTGTCCACGGAGACCGGGATGTCGGTGAGCTCGTGGGTGATCATGACGATGCTCACGCCCGATGCGATGAGTATGTCGAACATCGAGCGGAACTTGGACTTCATGACGATGTCCAGTCCTGTCATCGGCTCGTCCAGGACCAGGAGGTCCGGCCCTGTGACAAGCGCCCTGGCTATGAGGGCGCGCCTCATCTCTCCCAGGGAGAGGTTCTCGATGGGCCTGTCCATCAGGTCGTCGATGCCCAGGGCGGTGGCCGAATCCAATGCGGCGGCCTCTATCTCGGGGGTCATGACATGGTTCCTGAAGACATCCAGGCTGTTGAAGAATCCGGAGCAGACGACTTCGCGCACGGTGGTGTCCGGACGGAACATGGACTGCAGGTCCATGGAGACCACCCCCATCCTGCTGCGGATGTCGAAGAGGTTCCACTTGTCCTGACCGAAGATCCGGAACAACGCCGGATCCTCCTCATCGTAATACGGGCGGATGTCGCCCCTCAGGAGCTTGATGAGCGTGGTCTTGCCGGAGCCGTTGGGTCCGATGACGGCGACGCTCTCGCCCCTGTTGATATCCAGGTCTACAGACCTGAGTATGTAATTGCCGTTCCTGACGATCGATACGTTCCTCAGTTCCAGCGCTTTCTCCATAGGAGCGCGATACTGGTATCGTACTTAAGGGGCTCGCGGTTTGACCGTGGCCTTTATGCACTTATCGATGGCGATGAGCAGGCTGGCCACCTGGTCGCCCTGCTGGGTGAGGGTGACGATGGTGGAACGCGTGACGACGTCCATCTCCTGGTTGATGAGTCCCATGTCCTCGAGGAGATTGAGCTTGTCAGGCATCCTGGGATTGGAGGACACCCCGTCATAAATGTCGATCTTCCTGCTAGGGCCGTTGGTCGACAGATACACAAGAATCGCGATCATGTGTTTCTCTTCGAGCGCTGTCACGCTAGCAGTGTCTTTCTGGGTCATGATGTCACTCCGTATTCGTGCATCCACACATTGTGGAACACTTGGCCATATTACGAATTATACTATATAAACTGCGACTTTTATAGTTCGGAGTTATAGATTGTATGTAATCCGTACATATCGAAGGTCAAAAATCCTGCGAATATCGACCGGAATACAGATTTGGACGTATAGGCAACGTCTGCCCGATAATTGATATAAAAAGTAAGTGGGTGGGGATATACCCCGCCCGGGTTTCAAGCGGTCTCGGGACGCGGCTGGGAAGACCTGAAGGCAAATAGACCGACGACCATGGCGACGATCGACAGGGGCAGGGCGAACACCAGCGGGTCCACCGTCGCCAGTACGGAGTCGGGGAACAGCACGGACTGCCCCGTGATGAGCTTGCAGATCGGGAGGAACACGCTGTCCCCGCTGTTGATGAACAGCGCGAGGAACAGGTAGGAACAGGTTCCGACGGCGATGCTCGCGATGGCGGCCTTCTTGTTCGGGTTCTTGGAGTACAGCGCGTGGAAGTACGCCGGGAGCAGGGCGGCGGCGGTCATGCCCATGAACACGGACGTCGCCTTGGCGATGATGTCCTTCGGCATGAGGTAGCAGTAGACCACCATGAGCACCATGATGACGACGATGCAGAGCCTGTTGAGGTTGACGCTCTGGGAGTCCCCCTTCATGCTGCCCTTCCTGTTCCTGTACAGGGTGTAGAGGTCGTATCCTCCCGCGGCCCCGATGGTATGGAGCAGGGCGCTGATCGTGGAGATGGCCGCGCAGACCAGGGACAGCAGGAACAGGGACACGAACACGTCCCCGAACGACATGCCCTCGAAGATCTCGAGGATGAACTGCGGGATGATGAAATCCGTCCCGAGCCCGAGACCGCTGATGTATTCGTAGGCGATCTGTCCGTGCACATCGTAGAAGTAGACGTTGCTGAGCGCACCGACGGTGTACGCCGATCCCACGATGGCGATCATGAATATGGATCCGATGAGAAGGGACTTGTTGAGGTCCTTGTCGGACTTGGCGGACATGAACCTGACCGCCAGCTGCGGCTGGGTGAGGGCCCCGATACCCACTCCGAGCAGGAACGTGGTGACGACCGTCATCCACTCCGACGATCCGAACGACGAGAAGTTCGTCCATCCGTTGAATCCGTCGGCCGTGCCGGGTATGTGCCCCATCTCCGAGAACTTGGTGTTCCACAGGTCGACGAGGGCGCCGTTGCCCGCGGTGACGCCTCCGAAGTAGCTGTATGTCACGACGAGGATGACCGCCATGCCGGCGAACATGATCGCCGCCTGGAGGGCATCGTTGTACATGACGGCGATGATCCCGCCGTATACCACGTACACGGCCACGATGATGGACAGGGCTATGAGGATCAGATCGTAGTAATCGTTGAGGCCGGTGATCGTGGCCAGGGAGTTCACGCCCCCCTTGAGGACGGCGGCGGCGTAGATCGGCATCATGACGATGATAAGAATGGCGGTGAACGCGCGGATCCCTTTGGAATCGTAGATCTTGCCGAGGAGGTCGGCGTACGTGGAGGCCCCGAGTTCGCGCCCCTTGCGCCTGGTGGGCCCTCCGAAGATCAGGAAGGCGACTATGAGCCCCACGAAGAGGTTCAGGAAGCACAGCCATATCAACGACATCCCGTGGACGGCGGCCTGACCGCCGAATCCTATGACCGCGGAAGCGGAGAGGAACGTGGATCCGTAGGACAGCGCGATGATGACCGGCCCGGCCTTGCTGCGGCCAAGGAGGAAATCACCGTTGTTCTTGGTGTTCCTGTACCCGTACACGCCGAGCATCAGTGTGATGACAACGAAGACGGCGACCATCGCGCCGAAGGTGAGGAGGTCGACACCGTTACTCATCGCCGTCATCCTCCGCCTTTATGCCCTTGAAATAGGCATAGGTGCAGCAGAATATGACGCTCAGAATGCTGAGCGCGTAGCCGCCTATGATCCAAGGGTCCGATAATCCCAATATCTCCATGATGTCACCGTGTGAACCGTGCTAGCACTTAGCACGCTTAGATGCCCATGCCGATGTAGTACTTAAAGGCTAGCTGGAGCTGGATGTTACCGTCAACCTGCTGGCGTACGCTCCGACGCCGATTTCGGAGCATCCATGCCATGCTTTAAATGGGATACCGTTCATGAGGGGGCGTCTGGCTTGGCCGGGGCGCTTGGCGTGCCCTACACCCGAAATCGTCAATACGCGGGGGCGACAGCAGGGGACGGCCCCGCTGAACTATCCAAGCCCACAGAGCGACAATGAAATCTTGTCCTGCAGAGCCGGAGTTTGCAACGAAGGCGACCGGAGGGTCGCGGTTCATGCATCAACCGGAGAACCGGGTCAGGTCCTGACGGGAGCAGCCCTAATCCGGACTACCGACGTTTGCGGGGTGGCAGGGTCGAGAAGCGAAGTGGCCAACTTGGACAGGGAGGAAGGGTCAACCCCTGTGGTCAGGCGCTTCTCGACAGCTTCTTGGGACCGCATCCGGTGATGATGTCCTTCTCGAAGTCGAACACCGTCTCGGTGTCCTTCCCGTCGGTGATCCTCAGCAGACCCGTGTCCTCCACCTTGCCGACCACGGCTCCCTTGCAGGAGACCTCGGAGAAGATGTCGATGATCTCCTGGGAATGCTCGGGCGGGCATGCGAAGCAGAACCCGCATCCCTGGTAGGCGAGATGCCATCTGATGGGGTCCGCGCCTTCCGGCATGGGGACCTTGGTCACATCGATCAGGGCGCCGACGCCGGAGGACTCCAGCATCATCCCCAGGGTGCCGATGGCTCCCGGATTGCTCATGTCCTTGCAGGAATGCGCGAGATGCCTCTCCCCCACGATGGCGGCGGCCTCCATCTGCGCCCTGACGAGCTCGTCGGGCTTGTCGACGGTGGTGACGAACGCGTACGGGAGGTTGTCGGGATAGAAACCGTCCGTGTCGATCACGAACACGATGTCGTCCCCGGGCGTCGCGGTGCTGCTCCTGAGCAGCGCGTCCTTGGCGACCTTCCCGACGATGGAGATGTCGATGGCGTTGTAGTGGCAGTCGGGATGCACATGGCCCCCGACGATGGGGACGCTGAACTTCCTGATCCCGTCCTGCATGCCGCGGATGATCTCCTTGCATACGTTCCCGTGGACGATCGACATGACATCGACCATGCCGAGCGGCCTCCCGCCCATGGCGGCGATGTCGTTCACGTTCACGAGGACGGCGAAGTATCCGGCGTAATAGGGGTCGGTCCTCACCAGGGATTCCATGATCCCGTCCGCTGCGAAGAGGATGTACTGGTCGCCGACATCGATCGCGGCGGCGTCCTCCCCCTGGGCCGCGGCCACCTGCGGGAAGTCGGATGTGGGGAGGAGGTCGACGATCTTGTGGATCGCATGCTTCCTGGTGACACCCGGATAGTTCCTGATCGCATCCGACAACTCGCTAATCAGCGCCATAATCCCTTCCTCTTGAGCCCCCAGATGGACAGCACGCACGAGGCCACCATCGCCACCAGGAGGATGATGTACATGTACGGATTCCCGTCCCCGGGCAGGGCGACGTTCATCCCGTAGAAGCTGGCCAGCATGGTCGGTATGGCGATGATCAGGGTGATCGACGTCAGGAACTTCATGACCAGGGCCAGTGAATTGTTTAGATCGGCTTCCACCAGCTGCCTGGTACCTTTGATGATCTGACTGTACGTCATGGTCATCTCCAGGGCCTGGTTGGTCTCGATTATCACGTCGTCCATGAGGTCCCTGTCCTCCTCGGTGGAGACGAAGCGGGACTGCTTGCTCATCCTGTCGATGATGGACGCGTTCACGCTCAGTGATGTCTTGAAGTAGACCAGGTTGGACTCCAGCTCGTGCAACTCGAAGAGATCGTCCCTGCGGGTGGCCTTGCGGATGGACTCCTCGATGGCCATCCTCTTGACCTCGATGTACTTGAGGTCGGTCTGATAGTTTATCGCCACCCTGAACAGGATCTGGAGGACGAAGCGGGCGCGGTTGGACACGTCGTAGATGCTCTTGCCCTTGACCTTCCCGGAAGCGATGTTCGTCAGCGCGAAGAGCTCCTGCAGGCAGACGGTGACGATGGCCGTGTCGGTGACGGTGATGGATAACGGATAGGTGGTGAACTCCTCCCTGCTGTTCCTCCATTCGCGGATAGGGACGTCCACCAGGATGAGGGTGTAGTCGGGGTCCGTCTCGGTCCTGGAACCCTCCTCGTCGTCCAGAGCGGATGTGAGGGCCTCGCGGTCGATGCGGAGGGCGCTCTGAACGAGCTCGATCTCCTCGGCTGTGGGGGCGACCAGGTTGATCCAGACGTCCTGCTTGATCTCGTCCGTCCTCACGGGACGGCCTTCGCTCATCTCGTAGATCTCCATCATTGCCAACACCTCCCTCAGATCACCATCGCCAGTATGACCAGCATGAACATGAACAGCGTTATGGACGATACGCTCCCGGCTATGCTGTCGGTCAGCTTCGAACGGCGCTCGCCGTCGGAGACGCCGAACTTCTCCAGCACCCAGTTGAGACCGCCTGCGAATATGAATCCTCCGTCTAGGATGAAGGTCGGGAGAGCGTTGGATATCGCCAGGAGGATGTCCAGCCAGAACAGCCAGTAGAGCATCGTGACGAACACCCAGAAGATGTTGCCGACCGGGACGTCGTACCACCATTTCACCTCGTCCGAGATCGGGTCCATGCCGTTGAACGGGCCGGACAGGTAGGAGAAGAATGCGGTGACGTGCTCGTATCCCGTGTGCGCGCCGTAGAAGGGGTTGACCGCCTTGTCGATCAGGACGTTCGGCGTGGTGAGGGTCATCCCGGCGGTCGTGGCGCTTATGCCGATGTAGCTGACGGAGTTGCGGCTCCCGAGCGTGATCTCGTGCGAGGTCTTGACTATCTCGCCGTCCGCGACGTAATCGACGGTAACGACGGTGATGACCTCCCCTATCCCGGCGCTGTTCATGAAATCCTTGAAGCCGTTGGGCCCGTGGATCAGGACCTCCTCGCCGTTCTCGTGTATCATCGAGTAGAAGAAGGTCCCGACGGTCAGACCGCCCCTGTCCGCGGGGCTGTCCTTCCCTATGGTCTTGATGTAGGCGCCCATCTGGATGGGCTGCGTGGATTTCGTATCGCCGTGGTCCAGATACGTCAGGATGTAACGTTGGGTCGGATCGAACGGATAATCGATGTATGCGGCGGTCCCTTGGGACACCGTCGTCAGTTTCCCCAGTTTATTGCCCTGGGAATCCTCCCCGGCGAGGAGGTTCCCGTCGGAATCCGAGATGCCTATGATCAGCCCCGATGCGGGTATCCCGGCGACGTACGCGGGGGATTCGGCATCGATCGCGTAGGCGCCGGCGGTGTCGCCGTAGTCGGACGAGACGCACCCGCAGGCGAATATCATGATGAGGATGCTCGCGACCGCGAGGATCGTGTTCATGGTGATCCCGGCGGTGTAGACGTCGAGCTGCGCTCCTCTGGATGCCCCGTTCAGGTCCTTCTCGTTGGGCTCCACGAACGCTCCCAGGGGGACGACGCCGTAGAGCACTCCGGAGGAATCCACCTTCATGCCGTGCACGCGGGCCTGGATCCCGTGGCCCATCTCGTGGACCACCATGGCGATGACGAGGGCCGCGACCCCATAGCTGAGCGGGAGGATCGGATTGAATCCCGGAATCGCCAGGGCGTACTCGATGCCGATGGACGACCCCGAAGCGAGCCTCGCGGGCAGCGCGATGATGGACACGATGAGCATGTACATCATCATCAGGAACAGGGCGGCGGAGATGAACTTCGAAACGAATCCGAAGACCCGCCATACCCGGGGATACGATGCGAGACGGTCCATCGCCTTCAGGCCCAAATGGGTCCGGATCATGATGCAAGGGCCGTACTTCTGGAGATGCCATTTCGCGGCCGCCTCGGGCCTGCGCCATGTCCACACCCAGATCGGTATGTAGACGATGAGCAGTATCAAAAGAACGGCATAGGCTACACTCATCGTATCTCCCCGACCGAGGCATGCCCTACTTCTATAAAAGGCGTGGCGGGCTGGTCGCGGAGTGTCCGTCGGGGCTCCTACGGACCCCGGACATCATCCGGAGAACCGCGTCCCGTCGGCGTTGAGCACTTCGACATCGAGCGACGAGATGATCCTGCGGGCCCATGCGAGCTTCCTCAGCTTCACCGCCGGGTCCCTCCCGTCCTTGGGACGCGGATGGTCCAGATCGAACCCTATCAGACGAACCGACGATGCGCCCATCTCCTGCGAGATGCATACCGCGCGGTCGCCGTCGGTGAACCCCCCGAAGTCGAACACGGTCGATTCGGGACGGGACTGCGTGGTGAGGACCACAGGTCCCCCGAACCTCCCGGCCCATTCGCGCACCGCATCCGCGTTGTCGCCGTGGGCGTGGATGAACGTCAGGGCCCCGCGGGAGCTGGCCTCGAGCTGGGACGGCATGTCGCCGTCCAGATCCGTCACGACCACATTCGGAGTCAGTCCGGCATCGAGGAGCCTGTGCACGGCGGAACCGGACGAGACCAGAGTGCCGGTCGGAGGGAAGCGTTTAATGTCGCTCTCCAGGCAATCGGCGTCCCCGGCGACGGTGCAGGTCCCCGAGAACAATTGACGCACATCGTCCGGGTCCACCAGGTCGCAGTTGACCGTCACCGCTTTGAGCACGCGGACGGTCGACTCGTCGTCCTCCCTGGAGTAGCCCATGTCCTCCAGTATCTCGGAGTACAGTTGCTCCCAATCGGACGCTCTCATCCGACGGCGCCTCCTCCGATAGGGGGTCGAGGCGCGTCTTCAGATAGTTGCTGAAGACCGACAGGACGATTCCGCACGCGATCTCGACGATCCCGGCATTGACGCCGTATCCGATCCCCATGTAGTTCATGGCGATGTCCAGGATACCCGATATCACGAGACCGAGGCTGGCGAGTCCGATGCAGCTGAAGATGATCGAGACCCCGACCTCCCTCTCCTCCAGGAACCTCTCGATGAGCATCCCCGCCTCGTAGATGACGATGGATATGATCGCCGGCCAGACCATGGCCGAGATGAAGTAGGTGATCTTCAGCGCGTCGCTCTTCAGGTAGAGGTTGTTGATCTCCATCGCGGAGTACGCGCCGGTGATTATGATGAACGCCGCGGCGATGAACAGGAAGATGATGGGTGTGGTGCGTCCGGCCATGGAGGCGATGAACTTCTTGCGCAGGCCGTAGAACCGCTCCGATATGTCGTAGCCGTACAGCAGGATGATCATGCCGATGGCGAAGAACGCCATGGGCCCGGACAGGCTGGACAGCTGCGACGGGTTCTTCTCCACGGCGAAGACGATGAACCCCGGTATGATGAAGAACAGGGACAGCAGGACCAGGATGAATCCCAGCGGGACCAGGAACCTCTTGCGCTTGTCCTTGTCGGACATCATGGTCTTGAGGATGTAGAAGGTGCCCTCCAGACCGGGGGCCTGCTTGACGTAGACCCTCTTCACCGAGTCCACGTGGGCGCGGGACGCGATGATCGGATAGATGTACTCGTCCTCCGCCCCGTCGCCGACCAGGACGACGCTGTCCGGATCGATCTCGTCGAGGACCTCCTCGAGCTGGGCCACGAGAGCGAGATCGGACCTGTGCCCGACGTTCTCGTCCCCGCAGATGAGGGCGACGTCGGCCTGACGGCCGTCCTCCTGCAGCTCCAGGCATACGCTGACAGCGGCATACAGGGCGTTGAGATCGGAATCCTCGGGATCGGCTATTCCGAAGGCTGTGGCCGCGTCGAGGCAGTTCTGCACGCCTATGACGGGCGTGTTCACCTTCCCCTTGACGCCGTAGTCGTCGTCCCTGTCGACGACCAGGACCAGAGTCTTCTTCATGCCTGCTAATCCTTCCAGCTCTTAATATTCGTTTTGTTCATCGGGTTGCGACCCGTCGTCCGTTCCCCATCACGCTTAAATGGTCCTCCCCGATGGCAGAAGCATGCGGATCGTAATGCACGGGCACTCCTGCTTCGAGTTCTCGGATTCAGAGAGGACCGTGGTCATAGACCCGCACGACGGCAAGTCGATCGGCATCAAGGCGCCGAACGCCTCCGCCGACATCGTCCTGATGACCCACGGCCACTACGACCACTGCGCCGCCCGCGTCATCCGCGGGAACCACACGGACATCATGGCCAGGAACGGACCGTTCGAGGTGAAGGGCATGGAATTCCTCGGCATCCCCACCTTCCACGACCACGTCGGAGGGGAGGACCGCGGGAGGAACACCATGTACAGGTTCGAGATGGACGGCATCTCGATCTGCCACTGCGGCGACCTGGGATGCATCCCGGACGACGATGCGATAGCCGCGATCCGCGGGATCGACATGCTCCTCCTGCCGGTGGGCGAGGTGATCACGATGCCCATGCCGGAGATCAGGGAGTTCATAGAGAAGGTGAACCCGCGCATCACGGTCCCGATGCATTACAGGGTCGGCGGGCTGTCCATGCCGCTGTCCCCTCTGGACGACTTCCTGGAGATGATCCCCGAGGAGGCCGTCGTCTACATGGGCAACGAGATAGACCTTCTCCCGGACGACTTCTCCGAGAACAAGGAATGCTGGGTGTTCAACCGCTGAGCCTCAGTACAGACCGAGGGCTTCCTCGATCTTCCCGAGCTCGATCGGGGTGGATTCGTCCCCGACGACGGCGCCCTTGGAGTTGGCGACGATGCCCGCTCCGACGGCCCTGCTGCCGTGGTTGACTGTGGTGCGGATCGCCTCGACCTTCAGGACGTCCTGGATAAGGGCGATCTCCTCGTCGGACGCATCCATGTGGCAGGCGCACCCCTTGTTGGTGACCCTGCAGATGGACCCTACGGTGTTGATGCCGCCGATGGACGAACGGACCGCTTCCACGCCGAGGATGTCCCCGATCATCTTGGCGGTCTCCTCGGAATACTCCGGGCTGACGATCGCCCCGTTGTCGTTCACCAGGATGTTGTTGCCGGCCGCGTTCAGACGGTCGCCGAGCCTGGTGCAGTTGATCTTCGAAGAGATGACGGAGATCTCGCCGTCGTCGGCCAGCTCGGAGACGATCGCCCCGTTCGAGTTCATGGCCACGAGGGACCCCACGACGAAGGACCCTCCGACGGACAGTTTCAGAACATCGACGCCGAGCGTCTCCTCCAGGGTCCTCACGAACTCGGGGGAGGCGTCGGCGGCGGTAAGGGCGAGGCTCTCGCCCGCGGTCGCGAACACGGCGATGTTCGGATTGCCGGAATAGCGCGAGAGCCTCATCATTTGAATCACTCCGCGAGGGAGACCTCGACGAGGCCGTCGTCGAACTTGACAGCCTTGACGGTGATCTTGGAAGGGGGGTTGCGGATACCGTTCTCCCACAGCTTCTCGTTGACGCTGGCGTCGATCCAGACGTTCTCGTCGGAAACCCTCATGTGCCTCATGACGGTCTCCCTGACCTCCTTGACGGCGCGGTTGGCCCTCCTGGTGCGGGGAGCCTGCTTGGTCTTCCTGAGCGGGATGACCATAATCCTCTCGATCTCATCTGCCATCCGAATCACTCCTTGATCTTGCTCATGCGCCACGACCTTCTCTTGGGGTGGCGGAGGAACTGCCTGTTCGTCCTGATCATGACCCAAGCGGGAACACGGCGGTTCTGCTTGACCTTCTTGTTAAGCCTCTGTTTCATTGCGGGGGCCTTTGTGCTTGACATGATTATCTCCTCTCTATGGTGATCTCCCT